>NZ_JBFHFD010000160.1:0-14826 GCF_041583735.1 Novipirellula sp. | reverse complement strand
CTGGGGGTCGGGGCGATTCGGCGGATGATTCCTGATGCCGGAGCATGGATCGCCACCGACATGAATCCGTCTGCCGCGGCGATCAATTGGCCTCGCACCACTTCGTCGTCTTCACCAACCACGGGCACTGCTGGTTTGCCGATGTGCTGCGAAAGTGGCACGATCAATAGCGGTGCAAACGGGAATTGTTGAATCTCGCGATGACAAGTCTCCTGTTTCGATTCAGGAGGATGAATCCCATGAGCGAATGTCTTACCGCGAAAAAAGTCAAACCGTAGATTTCTCATTGGTTGAACTTCTCAGCACGAGCGATCCATTTTTCAATGTCCTTTTCGCTGCGGTCTTTCGGCAACCCTGGGTGAATAATTTGGGCTGTGCAGCGTTCAGCGGCCTTGACCAAGTCCTTGTAAGGCCCTCCTTCTGGATTTTGGATGAATGCCTTTTTCTTGTCGTTGTAGGCAAAGATATTGGGGTTCAAACGGACGCACTCATCACACGAAGTACACTCGGGGGTGTCGATCCATGGTGCCATGAATTCGCTATTGGCATTCGCCGATGACTGCCGGTCGGGAATCGTCTGCACAGGGTCCGCAACGACAACGGCCGCCCCGTTGCTTTCGCCGGTCAATAATTGCATCATCCCCGACGCGATACGGTTGGTCATTTCCCGCCGGACATCCTTTTCGATTGCGGTGCGATCCGGTTCCGTTTCGTTCACACGGGCGATCGCTCGCAGCATCGTCCAGAAGTCGCGACGATCCTCGCAGGACGCAACGATTGGCGGCGCGACCAATAAACGCATCAATTCCTGTTTGCGATTGACGCTCCACACATAAGGAAACCGTCCTTCACGTTCCTCCGCCGGAAGTTCCAAGAAATCGGACAGCAGAATCATTTTGTCGTTCCACGTTTCCGGCGGTGCCGTCCGGAAATGTTTGCGGAATCGGATCTCGGTCGCGGCAAAATCCGCAAAGGTCATCGGCAGCGACATTGTCTTGTGACGCCCGTTCTCAGTGTACTTCAATTCGTAGCGAGGCCAATCTTGATCGATCGCGGGATTGCCTTCCAAATCGAAACACTGCTCGGGTCGATTGCCATGATCGGGGTTGTAGCGAAACAGCGGATAGGCTCGCGATTCCACTGCCAAGCGGGCCTGATTGGCACTCATGTTATCTCCGATGCCATGCTCGGGTTGACAAGAGGTGTAGAGATTGAAAAGCGCTGGTCGCCGTGACTTCAGCCCCTCGATGAATCCTTCGATCAAATGGTTCGGATGTGCAATCGTGCTCTGCATCACATAGGTCGTGCGATGCGCCATTCCGATCAAACCGATTTCTTTGCGAACCTCTTGTTTGCCCTGGATCGATTTGCCGTATTGAGCCATGTCAGAAATCTGCCCAAAGAATCCCGACGTGCAGGCTTGTCCGCCCGTATTGGAATAGACCTGCGTGTCCAAGATCAGCACCTTGATCGGTTTGCCCGACATCATGAGGCGTGAAAGGTTTTGAAAACCGATGTCGTACATCGCACCATCACCTCCGATCGCGACCACCGGGGGACAGAGTTCCCATTCCTGATCACTAAAATGTCGCCAATTGAAATAGGTCAACGACGAATCGGCTGGATCATTCCCATTGCCCGACAACTCTTGCTCGGCCAAGCGGATTGCTTTGAAACCGTCGGCCATCTTGCTCATGTGCCCTTCGAAAACTCCCATCGCCATCGAAGCGGCATCTTGAAACAAATGATTGGCCCAGGGGAAGGGATAGGGATTGAACGGAAACGTGCTGCCCCACACCGACGAACAGCCGGTCGAATTCAAAATTCCGGCGTTGGCACGCCCACGCCCGGTGACCCCTTCGACGTAGTTCCAGCGAAGACGTTTTAGTTTCGCCAACAAGCCGGTGACGCGGCGAAGCCATTGCTGATCAATCGGCTCGCCGCCCCGTTGTTTTTCGACTCGTTGCGCGATCCCTGAGAGCGTCACATCCGCGGTGCCTATTTCGTCCACGATCTTGGCAAGCGAATCGGGATCGCCGACATCGATTTCATGCACCAATTGACGCTGGATGTGAACTTCAAGTCTGGCAATCAAGTCGGTCAACGCTGCGACATGTCGCTCGACACGAGGTTGCATGAGTGCTTCGACCGTTGCGGTAAACAAATGAATGACGCTCTTTTCGCCACAGCCGTTACAGGCACCGTCACCGCTGGCCAATGACGAATAGTTTCGTTTGTCCAACAACAATGTTTCGAGTACACCGATGCCCTCTTCGATGTTTTGCACGCGAATGTACTTTTTCGGTGTCGTGGGCAGATCCTGCCAAACATCCCAATTTCGCCGCAATGTACTGAGCGACTCGTCCGTTTGTGGCACGACACGAAGTGCGTCGTCGTCACATACTTGCACGCATTCCATACACCCTTTACAGGTATTGGGATTCACCGTGATACTCAATAACCCGCCTTCGCCAGGCGACTCTTTCTCTTTCAGCGTGTAATAAGGACGCGACAACGCAAACTGAAACTCGCCAATTTCTTCGCGGAACGCTTCGAGTTCGTGCTTGAGTTCGTCACGCGAACCCTTCTCGAGTTTGCTGTCGCGAAGAGTCTTGTTGATCGCCTCTTGTAACATTCCCAACACGTTGTCATTTTCGCTCGCCTCGGCAAAGATTGGACGCAAATTTTTCTCGACGTCACGAACCGCTTTTGGCAGGTACTTTAAATCCATTCCCCGTTTGCGAAGCCGAGCGATGATCGTGTCAAAGACCTGAGTGACTTCGTTGACTAGTCCCGGAATCGCGGTATCGGGGCAAACCGTATAACAACGTCCGCATGCGGTACAGTTTTCAGCGATCCATTGGGGATGTTGAAAACGAATCCCGCTCATGTCACGGAACATCGTGGTCACCGCGGGGATGGTTCCCAAACCGATAAAGGGATCGGTGATCGTGTCGGATCCCATCCCACGTGCATAAAGGTTGCCGGTTTGTTCCCAGAAACGATGAATGTCCGACCGGCGAGACTTGCTTGCCGGTTGCGTCTTTAGTACCACCGGAAGTGCCGGTTCTCGCGTCGTCGTTTTATGCGGAGATTCCTCGTCGATCGCACCGTAGGCAACCGCTTTGACTTCGTCGAACCCTCGTTTGACGACCGCCATGTTTTCTTGGACGACACGAGCCCCTTTGCTGCCGAATTTGTGTTGCAATTGGCTGCGGATGGCTTCGATCAGACGTACCTGAGACAATCCAGCTTTCTCAGCAACCGGGGACGCCGAGAAAAAGGCTCCTTGAAATGCAATGCCTTGCATACGCAACTGCAGATCAGGGTCACTCGCCTCGTCGCGAGCAATTTGAAACGCATCCAAGTAGTAGAATTTGATCTTCTTATCAATCAAAATCCGGCGATACGGCTCCGGCACACTCTTCCACACCTCGTCGGCAGACGTCTTGTCACTTTGGATGATAAACACCCCGCCTTCCTTTAGTCCCGCCAAGGCGTTGGTATGGTGGAACACGTTTGGATCGGGCGACAACACGACGTCAACATAGAAGTACTCGCTATTGATGCGAATTGGTTCGGGAGCCGCGGACAGGTAATAGGTTGTCGGTTGCCCCTTCTTTTCCGAACCATATTTCGGGTTGGCCTTGATATGAAACCCAAGCAAATCGTATAGCGTTAACGCCAAGTTTTTGCCGGTCGTGATCGCGCCCCAGCCGCCGACCGAATGCATTCGCACGGTGATGCTGCTTTCGGGCATCAAGTTCGGATTCTCCGATCCGCGAATAGCAAGTTTACGGATGTCGGGATATTTCGATTCGATGTCTTGTTGGTGAATTCGCTGTTTGGGGCTGACCGGGTTTTCCCGCAGAAAGTCAATCGACAGATAGAAGAACTTACGATTCGGGCCTTGCGGAAGCATGTTCTCGATCGCTGCCACCACGCCCTCGGGTTGCAAATCGCGACTACCCATGCCAAAGGAACCTGAATACAGCGAGGGTGCGTCCGTAAGCGAACAATAGTTTTCCAAGTTTGCAAACACAGGCTTCGATGGCTCCCGCCCATTCTCGAGACAGCGGCTCATCGTCGCGCGGACTTCTCGCATCAACGGCAAATCGACCGCAAGCGGTTGATCGAGTCGCTCTAGCACCGCGACACCCTTTTTGCCCTTGAGTATTCGGCTGAGAAGATCGGCGGGAAAGGGGCGAAACATCACCAGGTTGATCACGCCGACTCGAATGCCACGGCTTTCACGCAGGTAATCGGCCACCGCCTCGGCCGTCGGAATTAGACTGCCTTGACCGACGATCAGGTATTCCGCATCGTCGACGCGGTAGCCGATTACACGATCGTAGCGGCGGCCGGTCAGCTGATAAAATTGCTCGAACGCTTGCTCGGTCAACTCCGGCAAATGATCAAAGAAATAGGGACGCTGGGCGGCGACGCTTTGCATGTACGAGTCTTGATTCTGAACCGTGCCCGTCATCACTGGGTTGTCGACGTCCCATACCTCGGGGATCCGTCGCCGTGTGTCGCCGTAGATAATCTGCTGCGCCGGGGTGGGCGTTTGGATAATGTCGTCGGGACGCCCCAGAAATTCTTGGATCAATTCGCGTTCGGGAACTTGGATCGATTCGATCAAGTGAGTCGTTAGGAACCCATCCTGTGCGATAACGCCCGGTGTCAATGCAAGTTCGGCGATGCGATGAGCGATGATATTTAAATCGGCGACGCTCTGCGCATCTTTGGCAAACATTTGAAAGAAGCCGGTGTCATCCATGCAGTGATAGTCGTCATGCCCGGCGTGCACATTCAGCGTCGCTTTGGTCATTGCCCGTGCCCCGATATTCAGGACATAGGTCAACCGTTTTCCCACCGCTGCGTACAGCGATTCGTGCATGTAGGCGATGCCTTGGCCGGACGAAAAATTGCTCGCTCGCAACCCCGTCATCGACAGCCCCGCGGTGACCGCCGCGGCAGCGTGCTCTCCTTCCGGTTCAATAAAAATCAAGGGACGACCCGAGATATTCAAGTGGCCGCTGGCGGCGGCCTCGGCCCAATACTCGCCCATCTGCGTGGAGGGCGTGATCGGGTATGCCCCGGCCGCATCGGTCGACTCGCGTTCACACATCGCCACCGCAGTGTTTCCATCGACTGCGACACGAGTGCCTGGGTATTTGAATTCCCGTTTTGATTTCGTCATGGCCACCATCGCTCACGGAAAAAAGCCGCTTCCATGCAATTCGGGCTGCGGCTCAAACGCCAAACCCTTAAAAAGCAAAGCATTCTCAAAAGCAACCATTCAGAACGCAAAGCCCATGCCGACGCAAAGCCCATGCCGACCCCCGCGACGAATCGCTTACGAGATCCCTTCGCGTACATTGCCTTGGCGAATGATCTTTTTGGCCGCTCGGCCTTTCACGGGTCCAAGCGTTTTGTCGAGCCAAACGATCGCGCCGGTTGGACATCGCTGGGTGGGCATCGCCGACAACGAACCTTTGCTGTAGTCGATAACGGGCAAATGATGCTTCATCTGGATCTGGACCGGTGCGTCCATCGCACAGCGACCACATCCCGTGCAGGCGACTTCGCAATCGCTGAGAATTTCGTCTCCTTCGGCTAACGAAGCACACGCCACCCACAACCGCTGGTTCGCCGGGTGAAGTGAAAACAGATCCTTCGGGCACGCCTCGACACAATCGCCGCAGGCAGTACAGCGATCTTCGTCGACCACCGGAATCTGGTGCACATCCATTTCGATTGCATCAAAATCGCACGCACGCTCGCAGTCCGCTAGACCAAGACACCCCCAAAAACAAGCTTTGCCACCTCCGGCAACCAATGCCGCGGCGGCACACGAACCGAGTCCTTCGTAATGCGCGCGGTTTCGAGCCACATTGCTCCCACCCGCACATGCCAAACGTGCCACTCGCTTTGTTTGCGTGCCGACATCCACGCCTAAAAAGGTCGCGATTTTGACGTGGTCCCCCGCTGTACCGACGGTGCATTTCACAGGCAACGTCTCGCCCCGCACCAATGCCTCGGCAAACGCTCGGCATCCCGGATAGCCGCATGCCCCGCAATTGGTGTGCGGCAACATCGATTCCACCTGATCAATTCGGGGGTCTTCTTGGACGTGTAACCAGCGATTGGCGATCACGATCATCGACGCCAAAGCCAACGTCAATCCAGCAATTACCGCTACGGAGGTTACGATCGTCATGGCACAAACTACTGGCGTCGGATCAGCTGATGACAATTGACACAGGTGTGCATCATCTGGGTGTACGAGAGCATTGCTCCGTCGAGATTCTTTTGCTCCGCTGCCGTCATCAGCGTCCCGGTGGTAAACCAAAACACTTGGTTTTGGGTGCGGTAAGCAATCGAATCATTCTGCATCCACTTGTGTTTTGCCAGCGTGTTAAGCGATTTGGCATTGCCAAGGATTTTGTCGAAATCTTCGGTCACCAATCCATCGAGGATGTTTTTTGAATAGTCCAGCTTCTTTTGCATGTCCCGCTTCTGGACCTCCATCTGCGATTCGGGCTTTTCCGCCTGTTGCGACCGACCAAACATCGCGGACATCAAAACCATCGCGATACCACACACCATCAGGGGCAATCGAATGCGCATCACCGTCTCCGCTACAAGGGTCAATTTCGGTTTGATCGAGCGAGAATCACACGATCAACCACATCCGGTACACGTTGTGGCGTAGGGCACCACCTCGAGTCTCTCTTGCGGAATTTGTTTACCGCAGCGGGTGCACTTGCCATACGTTCCTTCGTCGATCTCGTGCAGTGCATGCTTGATCTGTTCAATCTCTTTGATTGCAAGATCGGCTACCGAGGCCAGCACTTCGTCCCCTTCGGATTCCGCCGCTCGCTCTTCCCAATCTTCGTCGCCGGGTTTACGGAGGTCGTTGTCGATCCCCTCGGCTCGGGCGACGAGGTCACTCAGTTGTGCTTCGAGTTCCGTTCTCAATTTGGTGTAGTCAGTCATGTGACTTTCCTCGCGTAGGTCGGACAAGTTGCTAACAATCAAAAGCAAATCGCATACCGCAGAGGCAAACTGGATCACTGCCCAGGTTGATGACACGCGTGCAGTCGCCGATGCCGCAGGCTACAATGAAATCCCTCCATCCCGTCGGCATGCCGCCCCCTAATCCTTTCAAAAACCGCTTCGAGAGGCCCCTCGTGATACGCAGCCCCCGTTCGACCTTTCTACGTTTCTTCGTCCTGGCGTCGTTCGCAGCAATGAACGCGGCAACCCAGTCGCTCGCTGCGAATGACAACAACCATCCGGTTCAATCCAAACCCAACATCATCGTCTATATGGTCGACGACTTGGGATGGAATCACATCAGTGCGAAACAGGCGACCATGGGGACGACGAAAGAGGTCTACCAAACACCGACGATCGAAAGAATCGCCGCTGGCGGACTCAGCTTTACGCATGCCTATGCCCAACCTAATTGTGCTCCCACCCGAGCGGCGATGTTGTCGGGTCAATATCCGGCCCGTGTCAACAACAATGTTTATGTGGTCGGACATCTGAACCGATTTGGCGGAGGCGGAATCAAAAAGGAAGCCGCTCGTTTCGAAGGTCCCAAGCAATCCGAGGATGTTGCTCCGGAGGCGATCACGGTGGCCGAGGCGCTTAAGCAAAACGGCTACGCCACCGCTCATATCGGCAAATTCCACGTCGGCGGTCATCGCGGCGAAGCAACGATGCCCGAAAATGTCGGCTTCGATATCAATTTGGGCGGATATGGCCAAGGTCATCAACCAACCTGTTTTGCTTCACAGAAAAACGGCAAGTGGAATTTTAAAGGTGTCGGACTCGGACACTTTGATCGCTACGCCGCTCCGTACGACAATGCCTATTTGGCGAAACGAGCACTGCCAAAATCGCTGCTCGATACGCCCAAGCACATCAGTGATGCGTTAGGCGATGCGATGCAAGACACCGTCAAAGAGCTTGCCAGCGGCGACAAACCTTTCTATTTGCAATTTCACACCTACGCGGTGCATGGACCGGTTCGCGCTCGGCCGGACCTAAAACAAGCTGCCATCGCTCGCATCGGCGCTGCAGATAAGAAAATGGCCGAGTATGTTGGCTTCATCGCTGGCGTCGATGAAAACTTGGCCCGGATACTGGCGACGCTCGAGGATCCCAATGGCGATGGTAACCCCGACGACAGCATCGCGGCCAACACGCTGATTCTATTTACCTCAGATAATGGCGGTACTCACGCAGACAATCAACCGCTGCGAGGCGAAAAAGGAATGCTGACCGAAGGCGGCATTCGCGTTCCCTTGATCGCCTATTGGCCTGGCGTGATTCCGGCGGGCACCGTCACGGATCATAAAGTCCACTCGGTTGACTATTACCCCACCTACCTTGAGCTAGCCGGAAAAGAATGGGTTCCCTCGTCGGACCAACATCCGCTGGACGGCGAGTCGTTTGCCGATATGTTGCGAAATCCCAACACGCAGCGAACACGAAACACCGTGTTCTATCTGTTCCCTGGTTACATGGACAAACGAGCCGAACCGGCCGTATCTGCAATCGCAGACATCGATGGCCAACGTTACAAGTTGATGTACGTCTACGAGACCGATTCGTGGGAACTGTACTGTTTGAGCGAAGATCAAGGTGAAACCAAGAATCTGATCAAGACACGTCCTGAAATTGCCTCGACGATTTCCAAACAGATGGATGCTTGGCTGAATCAAAAACATCCCACTTGGCAACCGAAGTATCCGATCGACAAGCAGACCGGGAAACCGGCGGGGCCTCCGATATCGCTGTAAGTTATTACCGTGATGCGAAAAGCGGCTTAACCATGGTTCAGTACGGAACAAAATAAGGAAATTCGATGCGTCTCCTCTTTGCATTTTCGCTGACGGTTTTGTTGGCATTGGAAGCGACCGCTGCGGATAAACCCAACGTCATTTTGGTCATGTGCGATGATCTTGGCATCGGGGATCCTCGATGCTTTAACGCCGAGTCGCCCATCCACACGCCACACATTGACGCGATGGCAGCCGACGGATTGAAGTTCAATCGTTTTTACGCTGCCGCCCCCGTATGCAGCCCCACACGCGGCAGCTGTTTGACCGGCCGTCATCCGTTTCGCTACGGCATCTATTTCGCAAATACCGGGCATCTAAAACAGGACGAGATCACGCTTCCCGAGCTATTGAAAAAGCACGGCTATGCCACGGGGCATTTTGGAAAATGGCACCTCGGAACGTTGACAACCACGGTCAAAGATGCCAATCGCGGCGGCCCCCAAGGAGCCAAACATTTCTCACCGCCGCGACAACATGGTTACGACGACAGCTTTGTGACCGAATCGAAAGTTCCCACTTATGATCCCATGATCAAACCGGCCAATGCCAAGGACAACGGCCACTGGGATGCGATCTCCGACAAAGCGAATGCCAAGTCCTACGGAACACACTACTGGGATCACGCCGGCAACCCGGTTACCGAGAATCTCGAGGGAGATGATTCCCGTGTGATCATGGACCGCGCGATCCCGTTTATCGAGAATGCGGTGTCCGAAGAAACCCCTTTCTTTGCTGCGGTCTGGTTCCACGCGCCGCACTTGCCAGTCGTCGCCGGTGAAGAGCACGCCAAACACTACCAGGATCACGAGAGTTATGAACGCAATTATTACGGATGCGTCACGGCGCTGGACGAACAAGTGGGCCGATTGCGAGCGAAGCTAGCTGAAATGAACGTCGCCGACAATACGATGCTGTGGTTCTGTAGCGACAATGGCCCCGAAGGGAATGCGGGAAAAGCTCCGGGTTCCGCGATCGACTTTCGCGGCCGCAAACGTTCGTTGTACGAAGGCGGCGTTCGCGTGCCAGGAATTTTGGTGTGGCCGGGACATACCCAGGCTGGATCGACGACCGATTTCCCTGCCGTCACAAGCGACTACCTACCGACCGTGCTCGCGGCGATCGGAGCCGAGTATCCCGATTCGCGTCCGATCGACGGCATCTCGCTGATCGATGCGATTGCCAACCCAAAATCCGAGCGAAGCCAACCAATCGGATTCCAATCCGGCAAACAGCAAGCGTGGCATCAAGGCTCCTACAAAATCATCAGCACAGACAGTGGCAAAACGTGGGAGTTGTACGATTTGCATCAAGACCCAAGTGAAAGTCATGATCTGGCTGATCGCAATGCCGAACGGGTCAGCAGTATGAAGCAAGCGTTCGCGAATTGGCAAGCTTCATGCAAATCTAGTGACAATGGACAGGATTATTAGTTGAGTCCCCGCAGGGACGGCATGCCGCCACTTTGTGGCTGTTCCTGAGTCCCGCAGGGACGGCTTGTTGTAGCCACGGGGCGTGAGCCCGTGGATGCGGGGGCAAACATGATCACAAAGCCCTGATGGGGCGACAGGAATCGCGTGCATGGAATCTCCTGTCGTCCCTTCAGGACTTGCGGCGCACAACGTGTACGCGTTCCATGGGCTGACGCCCATGGCTACAACCTGTCGCCACTTTGTGGCTGTTGGTGAGTCCCGAAGGGACGGCTTGTTGTAGCCAGGGGGCGTGAGCCCGTGGATGTGGGGGCAATCACGATCGCAAAGTAAAGCCCCGAAGGGGCGACAGGAATCGCGTGCATGGAATCTCCTGTCGTCCCTTCGGGACTAACTTTGCGCGACGCGTTCATGTTCCATGGGCTGACGCCCATGGCTACAACATATCGCCACTTCGTGGCTACCCATGCTCGTCACTTCGTGGCTGTTGGTGAGTCCCGAAGGGACGGCACGATGTAGCCACGGGCGAGAGCCCGTGGATGCGGGTGCAAACATGATTGCAAAGCCCTGAAGGGGCGACAGGAATCGCCGTCGTGGAATCTCCTGTCGTCCCTTCGGGACTTGCGGCGCACGATGTGTACGCGTTCCATGGGCTGACGCCCATGGCTACTACCTGTCGCCACTTCGTGGCTGTTCGTGAGTCCCGAAGGGACGGCTTGTTGTAGCCACGGGGCGTGAGCCCGTGGATGCGGGGGCAAACGCGATCGCAAAGCCCCGAAGGGGCGACAGGAATCGCGGGCGTGGAATCTCCTGTCGTCCCTTCGGGACTTGCGGCGCACGACGTGCACGCGTTCCATGGGCTGACGCCCATGGCTACAGCCTGTCGCCACTTCGTGGCTGTCCATGCTCGTCACTTCGTGACTGCCGAAGCGACAGTCATTCAATGATCTCCTGCTCAAAGACGTACCGCATGTCGAATTCGATGTTGTGTTTCCTCAAAATCGCAAGGAATTCTTCCTCAAAGGTCATCTTCCGATGATGCTCGGCTTGACTGACGATGTAATCGGAAACAGACGGCGACTGAGATTCACTAACTGAGAACGCCGCGAACCCGGATTGCCACTCAAACGTTCTCGACACGTCCGGGCGTTCATTGATCCATTTCGACGAGTTCGATTTGATCTTTCTGAGCACATCTGAAACCGCGATTGTCGGACTTAGCTTCGCGAGTAAATGAACGTGGTCTTCAACACCGCCAATTTTCAGAAGGGTCCCTTTCTGATCTCGGACGATTCCTCCGACGTAACCGTACAGTTCGTCCTGCCATTCCAGACGAATGGTTCGCTTTCGATATTTCGTGCTGTAGACGATGTGGAACAGCAAATTAGTGAAAGTCGACATGGCTACGCTCCGGTTCTTCCTGTCATCCGATTGGGACGAAGGGGTGAGGTGGTTACGAATCCCTGCATCATAACGCCGCCACTTTGTGGCTGTTCGTGAGTCCCGAAGGGGCGACAGGAATCGCGGGCGTGGAATCTCCTGTCGTCCCTTCGGGACTCTCGGCGCACAACGTGTACGCGTTCCATGGGCTGACGCCCATGGCTACAACCTGTCGCCACTTCGTGGCTGTTCGTGAGTCCCGAAGGGACGGCTGCCGCCACTTCGTGGCTGTCCTTGCTCTTGATGGGATCTTTAGCAAGATCCACTACGGGGTTAGGACCAATTTGCCGGTGAGATTGCCTTGGTTTTCCAGCGTTTGCTTTTCTTGCAATGCATGCGCCTCGGCGGCTTCGCTGAGCGGCATCACTCGGTCGATCAACGGGCGAAGCTGTTTTGCGGATAACCAACGATTGATGTCATCGGCGGCAGCTTGTTGTTCTTCTGCACTCGCCTTGAGCAACATGAATCCGTGCAGCGAACAGCCTTTGACGTAAAACGGGCCCACGGGGAACTCCGGCCGTGCGTCGCGACCTGCCATCACGACCATTCGGCCGCGTGGCGCCATGGCACCAATGGCAAAATCAAAATCGGGCTCTCGCAGCGTTTCGAAAAACACATCGACTCCCTCTGCCGCCGCCGTTTGCAATTCACTGGCAACGTCACTGGCGCGATAATCGATAACGACATCGGCACCGAGATCACGACAACGCTTCACCTTTTCTTCACCGCCAGCGGTCGCGATCACGCGTGCTCCGATGGCTTTGGCCATTTGCACCACGGCCGATCCGACACCGCCGGTGCCACCATGCACAAAGATCGTTTCACCCGGCTGCAAACGTGCTTCGCGAACGATTCCCAAATGAGCCGTGATCCCAACTAGCGCGATCGCCGCAGCGTCTTCGTCCCGAACATCCTCCGGGATGGCATGCAGCCACGGTGCATCGATTGCGCACAATTCTGAAAACGTGCCTTGGTGGCCAGCAGAACTGTGCTGCACTCCCCAAACTCGATCGCCGACTTTGAACCGAGTCACCTTCGCCCCAACCGCTTCGACGGTGCCGGCCAGGTCCGAACCAATGACGTAAGGACTTGGCAAATTGGCGGCCACCAAACCGCTGCGGATGTACAGATCGATCGGATTGACCGAAACCGCCCCCACTTGCACCAGCACCTGTGACTCGGTTATTTCCGGCACCGGCAATTCGCCATATTGGATCGACGATGCAGGTCCAGTCTGTTCAATAAAAGCAGCTTTCATAGACGGCAACTCAAGTGAAGATGGGGGGATCGAGCCAGAGAATTTTGCAGAGACGCTATTGTAGCGTAGTGTCCCAGGCCGATTCACCCTCGGTCAACATCCAACGAGTGTCGCAGGTCAATCGCTCAAAAACCTGTTCTCGACCGCTTGGCCACACCACGCTGACTCGATCGACCGAATCGGCTGCCCCGAGTCCAAAGCACAGCACCGGCTCGTTCTTTGCACAGTAACCATCTCCGGTGTTGACCGTTTGTGTGATCGATCGCGAGTCAAACTCGACCGTCACTCGCGCCCCGATCGCGTCCCGTTCTGATGTCGTCCCTACCAACTCGAGTTGCAGCCAATGATGCGACGTGGAGGTTTGGTTTTCAAGCAAGACCGCATTCTGCTTTAGATCCGTGATGACAACATCGACGCGTCCATCACGGTTGAAGTCGCATTTTGCCATCGCTCGCGAAAAATGCATGCCGTTCCAATAGCCATCGTCGCCGGAAACCTCTTGCAATTCAAATCGTTTTCCCCGCCCGGCCAAAAGTTGCGTGGGCATTGCAAATAAACTTCCAGTGGCGGTCAGATCTTCGATGTGCCCATTGCCGACGATCAAGTCCCACACGGCGTTGTTGTCATAATCAATCGCCTGGGTTCCAAATCCCAACATCTTTCGTGACACCGTGTCCAATTGATACGGCACTGCGGAATCGACAAACACGCCTGCGTCGTTCTGCATGTATTGATTGGACCACTCATTTTCAAAATTGGTGATATGCAAATCGGTTCGCCCATTGCCATCGAAATCGGCCGCAGCAATCCCCATGCACGCCATCGGCTTGCCCGCACTTCCGTACGCCACGCCTCGTGACACCGCGACATCCACCATCGCCGAACGCAAATCATCAGGATCGTGACGCACCCACAATTGATTCGCTCGTAGATCGTTTGCGACAAAGACATCGTTACCAGGCGTTTGGTCCAGATCCGTAACCAACAAGGCAAGCCCGGTACTAAAGCGGTCTGCATCTTGATCCCCGAGCGGTTTTGGCATCATCGTTCCATCGCCGACGGAAACCCAGACGCGATCCATTGCGGGTTTAAATTGCAACGGCCCCGGCAATGAGACGGGCTTGCCATCGGTATCATACTGGATCGGATCAAAAATGCGTGGATCATCCAGATAGTTAATCTCGATAATGTCCGGAATCGCGTCGCCCGTCACGTCGGCGATCGCCACACTGCTGGTGAACGACGACACCTCTGCGAGCGAGTCGTCAGCAAGCGGACGAAAACTACCATCCCCTTGGTTGATCAACAGTTCGTTTCGCCCCAAGTTTCCGATCATCAAATCGGCGAAACCGTCTTGGTTCCAATCCCCCGCAGTCACACCGACGGCGTACCCTCGATTGTCCGCCGTGGCCCCCGTGATGACGTTTGTAAAGTGACCGTCTTGATTTCGAAACAACGCATTGGAATAAGCCGAGATTCCATCAGGTGGAGTTGTCGCCGCTTGTCCAAAATAGAAGTCGACGTGTCCATCTCGATCAAAATCCAAACATGCCACTCCGCCACCGAAGGCTTGGAAGATTTGAAACTCACGTTCCACTGGGACGGCGGCATTGCGATAGCGAAACTCAATACCGACTTGCTCAGCGACGTTAGAGAATACGGCATCGATCTGGGGAAAATCGTCGCGAGCCGCTGTAACGTGCGAGACGGTTTGAATCGCAGCATCCGCGGTGGATGAGACAGGTTTGAGCATGGCGAACCAACGATCCAGCGACGGCAACTCGCTTGGATCAAGCCCACACAAAATCGTTGATTCGTCGTTGCCAGAGGGAAATTCGGCCAG
>NZ_JBFHFD010000159.1:0-14848 GCF_041583735.1 Novipirellula sp. | reverse complement strand
TGCCGCGAACTCGGCGTCAAGCTGATCATCACCGACCATCACACCATTGATGGCGAACTACCACGCGCGGACGCGGTCGTTCACCCACGACTTCCCGGCACAAACTATCCCTTTGGTGAACTGTGTGGCGCCGGCGTCGCATTCAAACTGGCCTGGGCCATCTGCCAACAGGTTGCGGGCAGCGAAAAGGTAACCGACCCGATGCGTCGCTATTTGATGCAATCGATTGCATTGGCCGCGATCGGGACCGTCGCGGACGTGGTTCCGCTGCTGGACGAAAACCGCGTGCTGGTTGAACACGGGCTAAAAACGCTTCGCGCCCAACCGCTGCCCGGACTCGCGGAATTGATGAAGATCACCAAGGTCGACCAAGCGTCCTCGGTCACATCCGACAGCATCGCATTTACAATTGCACCGCGATTAAACGCGGCCGGACGACTCGGCCAAGCCCAACTCGCAGTCGAGCTACTCACGACGCCGGGGGGAGAAAGAGCCGAGGCACTTGCCGAATACATCCATCAACTCAACAACGATCGCGACACGTTACAGCGAAGCGTTTATCTAGCTGCCCAAAAGCAAGCCAAAGAAGATTTTGATGTCGAAGCGGACGCGGCACTCGTACTGGGCGGAGTCGGCTGGCACCCGGGCGTGATCGGCGTCGTTGCAGGCCGCTTGGCGGAAAAACACGCCAAACCCGTGTTGATCCTCTCGCTCGACGCGACAGGAAAGACGCAAGCAGTCGGCTCGGGGCGTGTTGGCGGCACCGGGATCGATCTTCACGAAGCGCTCAGCGATTGCAGCGAGCGACTGGTCAAATTTGGCGGCCACAAAGCGGCTGCGGGGCTGACGATCGAAGAAGACCAAATCGATGCGTTTCGCGGCGATTTCTGCGAAGCGGTTGCCCGTCAATGGTCCGAGCGAGACATTGTGCCCGAGATCGTGATCGATGCAGAGGCATCGTTCGGGCAACTGAACCTGGAAACGGTCAAACAGATTGAAACGCTTGCCCCGTTTGGCGCCGGAAACCCACGTCCGACGCTGTTTTGCGGCAACATCGAACTGGACGAACCGGCCCGCCGAATGGGAGGCGGCGATCGCCACCTGAGCGTCAAGCTGCGACAAGGCGTAAAAACGATCCGCGGCGTTGCCTTTAGCGCCGGCGATTGGTGCGACGCACTGAACGAGTGCAAGGGACCGATCGAAATTGCTTACCGGCCGGTGATCAACGAATTCCGCGGTTTCCGAAAAGTGGAAATCCATCTCGTCGATTGGCGGCCGAGCGACCGCCGCGATGACACGACGCAGCGATCAAATGCCGGCAGTGTGGCGGACGCCTAGCTTCCCGCGCTCGCCTTCAGCGGCGAAGGGCAGCCTCGCTACTAAACGAAAGCGGGGCAGACCCTGATGTCTCAGAGCCTGCCCCTATCGGCGCGACGGAGCGCTTCGCCGGCAGCCGAAGCTTACGTTTTCCCAACGCACAGCAGATCACAATCGACCCGCCACGCGTTTAAAAATCAGTTCTCGGAATCGTCAGTGGACCGTTCGCCACGGCCCCCACGGTCTCCACCGCGTCCACCACGGTCTCCACCACGACCGAAACCGCCACGTCCACCATCACCACCTTGTGCGCCACCGCGAGCCCCACCCCGCATTCCGCCTTGCACACCTTCGGGCATCTCAAATTTCTCACCCTTCATCTTCTCGAAGGCTGCTTTCTGGTCGGATGTCAGCACTGCCAACACTTGAGTTTCAACATCTTCGCGAACCTTACCGAAAGCTTCACGCATTTTGTCGCGGTCGCCCGAAGCCATCAGCTCTCGCATTTTCTCACGCATTTCGGTTTGGATCTTCTCGCGAGCCTCTTCCAATTCCTTCTTCTGTGCGTCGGTGATCTTCAACTCTTTTTGAACGTCTTCGTTGCCAAGAGCTGCGACGCCTTGAACCTGGATCGAGATCTCTTTCAGACGCGAAAGCTGCCCTGGCAGCAGGACCTCCTCAAGCTGTTCACGCAATTTCGCGCTGCGTTCCTTACGCTCTTCCTGCATCTTCTTGAAGAATTCAGCGCGTTCCTCTTCGCTTGCTTCACGGAAATCGAAGTCGGGACGTTGTCCACGCTCACCGCCATCTTCGCGAACCTTCTTGAGCGCCTCGACTTGGTCGGGCATCAATTCAATTTCTTCACGCACCTTTTCGATCATCAACAAACCGAATGTTGGATCTCCGCCACCAGCCCCGCCAGGGCCACCGCCGCCAGGTCCACCGCGACCGCCGCCACGCCGGCCGCCCTCTTGCGCCAACGACTCACCCACCATCAATGCCGACAGCGCGACCGCTACCAAGCAAAACGCAACGTGTCTCATTTTCATTCGAAAGTTCCCAGAACGAGTAAGAGGAGTATCTCTTGTTGATTTGTTTTTCAAAGGCGGCTGAACCGATACCACAAGGCCAGCGACTAGACATGTAACCAGCCAAACCGCCGAAGGTTTCGGTCGTTTCAAGAAAGCTTAAAAAAAGCGATAGTTTTTGCCCGCGATCACGGGCCGAACTGCGGCCGCACCGCCGATCGCCCCACATCCGAGCGATGTGACCGGGCGGCGAGCAACGCCACTTCTGGTCCCGCGACGTTATTTACCGCGTACGGGACGACGGAACGTGTCGCGAACGTCCCCGCCAAGCAAGACGCACTTTCCGAAAATCGCGTCTTCGGCAAAGGTTAACACAAAGACATGACTGCCCTGGTCCGCCATCCCGGGCGACTGCAAAAACCATCGCTCGGTCTTCGGAGTTCGCTGGCCGACCCCCAAACCGCCTTCGCCGATATAGACGATGCCACTCTCGTCGTGTTTTCCATTCCGGATGGGAACCGTCCGCTTGATATTGTGGCCGTCGGCTTCGCACACGAGGTCCACGTTGTATTGCTCGAACAGTGGCACCCAACTTTGAAGAGCTGTGCTTGGCGTTTTGACGGCAGGAAAGGCAGGTCGGTGATACTGGGCGACCACCCAGCGATGCGCAGGACGCGACGATGCCAATTCACGCCGCAACCATTTCGCTTGACTGCCCGCAGTACTGGTTTCCGTATTCAGCGTGATCAAACGAGCGGCAGGCGTAATGTTAATGGCGTAGTAATTCTTATCATCCTCGGGAAACCCAAAGACCTCGTTAAACGGTTTCCCCGAATCGTGATTGCCTCGCGCTGGAATCACGGGAAGCAACCGATTGTCATCGGTCACGGTCAACTCATGATCGGACAACCACTCCGACCATTGAGCGACGTCAGGCCCGCTAACGATGTAGTCTCCGCCGTGAACCAATGCCAAGATATCATCGGCCGGATCGTCATTTGCAAACGATTGCCCCACCATTTTGGCGATCATCTGGTTCACCTTGCGTCGTTCTTTCTGATCGCTTCGAGAATCGCCTCCATTGAGCAACGAAAAAGGCCGATCGTTCTCTGGCGCGGTCAAGAAGTAAAAGACCGGCGACATTTCGTCATCGCTAATCATCTGCACTTCGTAACGAGTCGCCGGCTTTAGCCCCGTCAATTCAGCGTGGTGATAATACAGCTCGGCGTGGCCGCCCGTGAACCGCCCGCTTATTGCCGCCACGAAGCCTTCGTCACGATCACTGCCTTTAACCCGGTAACGCACGCTGTGCTGCGCACCTCGTTCGGCAGTGCTCCAGGAAACGGTTGCCGATGTGGCCGGATCCGACCGCCATGTCACTCGCCAATGCGCCGGCTTGGTTCCCACCAGGGATGCGTCCGCATAAAGACTTTGCTTGGTAGCGAAGCAAAACAGGGCGAGAGAACTGACGAAACAAAACGAAGCAAACGATGAACTTGGTTTCATGAACTAGACGCATTGTTCGGAGGGAGGTGGGGAAGGGGAGGGAGCCTGATTGTACATCAACTTGCCACAGGGCGTGAGCACAACCGCAGCCAAAACCAATGCGAATGGCACACCCCCATTTGCTGCGCGGATCAGTGTTTCCGGCCACGCATCGCCCCCGAATGCGGTCATCCGGCTTAGCGCCGTGATCACACCCCAGCACCCCATATAGACCGGCACAGCCCCCCAGCGAAACGTCAACAACACAATCCCGGCAACGATATCGACCAACCCGATCGCCCATAACGCTCGCTCGGCGGTCACTTGCTCAATCTGCAGTTCCAACCATGATGCGTCCGAGATCAGGATCAGATCGGTAAAGGGACCGTACAACTGCATCGCCTTGTATCCGTGCACGATGAAGGTGGCTGCCGCCGCTACACGTAGCATCCACACCCCAGCGGAACGCGTCTGCGAAAACGAAAACGTCAACAATGCCAAGGGCAAACCATATCGCACCGCATGCTCGCCCAGCGAGAGCTCTGAAAACCGATCCCCCCGAATCATAAAAATCAGGGCGAGCAAGAACATCCACACGAAAATCCACGCCAACGAGACACGGAACACAAACGGCCGAAACCAACCACGCGATGTTCCCCCGCTCTTCCCGTTGGCAGCCCAGGCTCCTTCCAGCGGAAGCGACGCCGATGCGGTCAGGAGCACCAACACCGCTGCCGCACCACAAGACAATGCGCCGAAGTCATCGACATGCTGGGCAAACGCCTCGGACCACCCCCAATCGAAATAAAGCAAACCGTAAACGTCGCTTTCGGTTTCATTGGTCGCCCAGCAATAACGCCCCACCACCCCAAAGCACTGCAACAGCAAGACAAGAATGAGCCATCGATAGAAACCTTTCATCTAGCGATTTCCCCTATCGAATGATTGAGCAAATTGGCTCCACGGTTGATCGCTTCGGCGAGATCCTCGACCCACACTGGCTACCCTGTTTTTTATTCGGAAATTTTTCGGCCCCATGCGTTATCATGCCGATTGCTCGGCAACACGGTACCATAATACATCACCACAGCGTCCGTGCCGGAGCCGTCACCACTGGACTCTCCGCCCCTTTTTACTGCTCGCTTTCCCCCCAGACATTTCCATGAAAACGGTTGTTCACCTCAGCTTGCTCTTCGCCTTCGCCCTTGGCTCGGTTGCGGTTGCGAGCGACTACACGATTGTGATCAATCGCAAAACAAACCAGGACGCTCCGTGGCAACGCGTGGTTGAAGCACTCCGGCAAAAACACGCGGATGCCGATGTGTTGCTTTGGGACCTAGATGTGCAAGAGTGCCTCGAAACGCTACGAAGCCAACATCCGCGGTACAGCTGTTTTGTCGCGACGCCGCAGCAAGCCAATCGCGACTTCGTCGCCGCGGTCCATCAAATGACGCGGCAACTTGATTCCGATCCCTACACCGACACCCAGTGGGGCATCGTGACGGGATACGACGCCGCCGGAGCATTGCGGACAGCCGAGCAGCGTGAACCACTGACCGTTTCGCATGTCGCCGCCGGCACCGAGGTCGCATTAGAGATGTGCAGTTCAGGCGTCTGGTTTGATGAACTGGTGAAATCCAAAAAAGTCAGTAAAGCAAACGGGGAAACGGCCGAGCAACAGCAAGGGCCTGCGGACACGACGCACGCGTTGGCCAAGTCACTAAGCGATGACACCGCCGATTTGTTTGTGACGTCCGGCCATGCCACTCAGCGTGACTGGCAGATTGGATTCCGCTATCGCAACGGAACGTTTCAATCCAAAGCGGGCAAAATGTTTGGCGTCACCACCGATGGCGAACGCTTTGAAATTCAATCCGATAATCCCAAAGTCTATTTAGCGGTGGGAAACTGCTTGATGGGTGACATTGACGGCCCCGATGCAATGGCATTGGCGTGGATGAACAACCTAGGCGTTCACCAAATGGTCGGCTACACCGTCGTGACCTGGTATGGCTATGGCGGCTGGGGACTACTGGATTACTTTGTCGAACAACCCGGTCGCTACACATTGGCCGAGGCATTCCATGCGAACCACCACGCTCTGATTCATCGTCTAGACACCTGTTTTGACGACATTGTCGACGCCAAGCTCCAAGTGGGATCACGACCACGGGTCAGCACCACGCCAAACTCGCACGGAAAATCGCTTGGCTTGACCGCACACGATGGTGCCGGATTGCTTTGGGACCGCGATGTCGTGGCGTTTTACGGTGACCCGGCGTGGCAGGCACAGATGGAAGCACAACCCAAAGCGTACGACCAAAAACTGACGATCGAAGGCGACCGCTATACGCTGGTGATCACACCGAATCGTGGGGAAGATTCTTTTAAGCCGATCAATACCAACGGAGCTCAGCGGGGGTGGCGGCCGATCGTTGAACTGCTGCCTCATCGCATCCACCAGATCCAACTCATCGTTGGCGATGAGCTTACCCCCGTGATCACTGACGATTTCATCCTGGTCCCCAACCCTCGTGACTGCGACCCGAACCGAGCATATCGAGTCGAGTTTACGGCAACGCGAGTGCCATGAGATGAAGCCCAAGCCGGCAAGTAGGCGGCATGAAAAATCGTCGCAGCCAAGCACGACGACGCCTCAATGCCCGCACAACAGCCGCCCTCCGCAAAACATACACCTTGACGTACAGATTAGGCCGATATAGTTTAGCAGGGGGTTGGTGTAGCGTTTCGTACCCCGAGAAATGCCCGCTGGATCAGAACACGGATCCATACCGCCATTGCCCCCAACACAGCAGACGATACACGCCTGCATCGTGCCCGCCTTGGTCAATCGTCGAGGACCTCATGAACGTGCTTATTCAGGATCCATTCCGCACCCCATCGCGCCGCGTCCCGTATGGGATATTGGCAATGATGACCAGCTTTCTGTGCTGTGCGACCGCGAGTGCTCAACGAGATTCGTTTGAGGGTCCGCCAATCAACTACATGACCGCAGCGACAAACGATCCTGTCTCGAAGCTTGCTGCCGAGGTGGAAGCTGGCGAAGTCCGCTTGAGCTACGACCCACAGCATGGCTATTTGAAATCGGTGCTTGAGGCCCTTGATGTACCGGTCAGCTCGCAGACGCTGGTGTTTTCCAAAACGAGTCTGCAACTTCGCCGGATCAGCCCCCATCGGCCACGCGCGTTGTACTTTAACGACGACGTTTATGTTGGTTGGTGCCAACGGGGCGACGTGATCGAATTTGCCGCGACCGATGCCAAGCAGGGAGCGATGTTTTACACGTTGAGCCAATCGGAGGACGCCGCTCCGAAATTCGTTCGCGACCGGGGCCAATGTTTGACGTGCCACGCATCAAGCCGGACTCAAAACGTGCCAGGCTACCTTGTCCGCAGCGTTTTTGCGGATTCGGGAGGGCAACCGATTCTCGGTAGCGGCACCTACAATACCGACCAAACGAGTCCGTTCGAGGAGCGTTGGGGCGGGTGGTATGTGACAGGAACCCATGGCGAGATGCGGCACATGGGCAACATCACGTATGAAGAAGACGACACCGACGGCGACCGAGAAGCGGGGGCCAATCGCGAGTCGCTTGAAGGTATCGTGTCGACTACACCCTATCTGTCGCCGCACAGCGACTTGGTGGCACTGATGGTGCTCGAGCATCAAACACAAATGCACAACGCCATTGCCGCAGCGAACTATGAAACTCGCGAAGCGATCCACCAATCGTATCAGATGAACGAGTTTCTCGAGCGAGCCCCCGATTACTTGAGCGAAAGTGCGCAGCGAAGAATCGCCTCTTCGGCCGATCGCGTGGTCGATCACCTGTTGATGTGCGACGAGTTTGCGTTGACGTCGCCTGTGCAGGGAACAAGTGGCTTTGCCGAGGAGTTTACGGCGCGAGGGATTCGCGACGCGAAGGGTCGATCGCTACGAGACCTCGATCTGAACACGCGACTGTTCCGCTATCCTTGCAGCTACCTGATTTACTCGGATGCCTTTGACGGGTTGCCAAAGGAAGTTCGCAGCAAGATCATCGATCGACTAACCGCGATCTTAGAAAATAAGGTGGATGATCCTGAGTTTGCCCATTTGACACCAACGATGCGATCCGAAATTTTGGCGATCCTGCGGCAGACGAAGCCCGAATTTGCCGACAAAAAAGAGACCAGCTCGCTGTAACGGGCGTTCGCAGGCCGAAACGACAGGGGGCGAAACGACGGGCGAGCTTCGCCACGCCCCCCACCTTGGGCAGTCCGCCGTTCCGACTTGATCAGAAATGTCGCTGGCAGGGGCCATTTCGCAGGCGTTTTATGGATTTTGACAGGAAAACGAGAAGTCAACTTGTCAAAAATCTCCAAAGCCGCTATTTTGCGAGGCCCCTAAACGTTCAATTGTATCCCTCTCTCGAATTTGACCGACTGAGCCGTAATATGACCATGGATCGCAGCCTTAAGGTGCAAGCCGGGGCTATCAAGTCGCGAAACGTGTTGACTCGGGCTGAGCGTATCGCTCGCCTGACTGAACTGGACCGTTTTGACCCTGAAGCCAACATCGTTGGCATGGCGAAAGTGCGCGTTCCTAAAGTTTCGCTGAAGAGAAAGAAGAAAGTGAAGAAGGAAGACGACGCCAAGGACGCGAAGAAGAAGAAGTAGTAGCGGGTTTCGCTGCTGCCCCCGCAATCGCGATTGGGGGCGGCTCCTCTCCTCACTTCGGCGACCTCTTCCGCAGTTTCCTGGGTTTTCTTCTACTTCGGTTGCGTGGTGCGGCAAAAGCCCAATGCCATCTACCTGGGTAGCGGCACGGCGCACGCCATCGGCCCCATCTTGCCTAACGCATTACAGCAAAGCCGATCGAGTAACATTGAGTGAACTCGGTCGGCTTTTTTTATCGATTTGGATCCAGATTTTCGGCGTCGACACTAGACCCGATGGGAATGTTGAAGAAACATGGACGGTATGCCCCCCTCTCAACAACCCACCCCCGAGTCGGACCCGATCTTGCGAGCTTCCAATACCGCATCCGCCGTCGAAGATCGCATCGAAAACGCGAGCGTGACGAAACAAGTGATTCCGCCCCAGGCTACTGCTGAGAGTGACATCTGCGATGCGACTCTGCCGGCATCGGGGATTGACCCACAACAATTGCCACGCCCTGAAGAAACCGAACCACTAAAGATTTTGTGGCAGTACGTAATCGTGCTATCGGTGATCCATTTGGTTGCACTGCTGGCCTTTCTACCTTTCAGTTTCAGCTACCTGTTTACTTGGTCCGGCTTGGTGCTGGGGATTCTTGGTCATTTCACGTTCGGAATGCTGGGGATCACGGTGGGTTACCACCGATTACTGACCCATCGTGGATTCACCTGCCCGAAATGGCTTGAACACACCTTTGCACTGCTTGGCATGTGCAATTTGCAAGACAGTCCGTCACGCTGGGTTGCGATTCACCGCATGCACCATCAGCACAGTGACCATCAACCCGATCCTCATTCGCCGCTTGTGAATTTCTTGTGGGGCCACATGGGCTGGGTGGTTTGCCGCCACAAAACGCTGGACCGAACGAGCCATTACGAGCGTTATGTCCGCGACCTGCTGCGAGACCCGTTTTACTTGAAGCTCGAGCGTCACGGTGGCTGGTTTTTCGTCTTTGTCGCACACGCCTTGTTGATCATCGGTGCTGGCGGGATTGTCGGATACGTGGTCAGTGGCGGCCAAGTCGGGGAAGCACTCCGGTACGCTTACAGCTATGCCGTTTGGGCTGTCGCAGTACGCACCGTATTTGTGTTGCATGGTACATGGGCGGTTAACTCGCTGTCCCATGTCTTCGGTTATCGCAATTACGAAACCCGCGATAACAGCCGCAACAATTGGTTGGTCGCGTTATTTTCTCACGGCGAAGGCTGGCATAACAACCATCATGCTGAACCACGATCCGCCGCTCACGGTCACCGCTGGTACGAATTTGACATGTCGTGGCGAGTGATCCAGTTGCTTGAAATGATGGGATTGGCCAAGGATGTCGTGCGGCCAAAGGCAGTCACCAAGGCGAAACAAACTGCTGGCTAATCCATGAGCCAAATCTCTGCGGACAGCAAACTTTCTAGCTTGGCTGGCCTAGCCGCGAACTCGGCTTGGTTTGCACTGCTTGCCGCCGCTGTTTGCGCGGTGGTCGTGGCACCATCGGCTTGTCATGGCGAAGACAACTCGAAGTCGCTGTCGGTGATGACGTGGAACCTTGAATGGTTCTACGACGAAATGTCGGGTGACAATCACAGTCAACTCGGGCGTCAGAAATCGGCTCCCAACCGCGACGCCTGGGACTGGAAGCGAGACGCGGTTGCCCAACGGATCGCCCAAGCCAACCCGACGATCGCGGCATTCCAAGAAGTCGAAAACCGCCGCGTGCTGTGGTACTTGGCGCAGGCATTGAAACGAGAATTCTCAGTCGACTATCGCGAATCCTGCGTCGAAGGTAACGACTACTTTACCGAACAAGACGTCGGCATCCTGTATCGCAATCCCGCCGATTTGCTATCGCAGACTCAGCGGGATCGCAGCGAATCACAATTGCGAGACAAGCGGTTTTATGATGTCACCAAACATTTGATAGCCGTGTTTCAGTTCCCGATCGGAGATCGATTTGAACGTGTTTCGGTCGTCAACGTCCACCTTCGTTCACGCCCCGAAGGTGCCCCCATTCGTGCGCGCCAAGCAAGGCTGCTGCACGCTTGGTTGCACGATTCGATCGAGCGTGGTGAGAACGTGATTGTGCTAGGCGATTTCAACAGCGAGGAACCGGCCGACCGGCTCAGCGGCGATAGTGAGTTGGCGATCGTTGCGGGTTCGGAAACCGCCTCCACTCAAGACGATTTGATTGATCTGCATCGTTATCTTGATCACCGTGTCACGGGAACGCACTCGATTCCGGGAAAACATTTTGACCGCATCCTGGTCAGCCGCTCACTGATCGAAGATGATCCAAATCATAAAGATTTGGTGTTTCAATCGATCAAGGTGCGTGCCGATCTGAACATCCAAGGTACGCCCGACGATCCACAGCGGCACTGGGACCATTACTGGGATATCGCTGAGGACGAACGTGACGTCAGCGACCACCTGCCCGTGATTGCAACGTTTGAAGTGAAATAATGAGCAACATCGACCCTGAGTTTTCCGGCCCCGAAAAAGCGACCTCTGGCGAGGCAAGCTCAAATGATCGCGGCCCCATTATCCGGCTGGACGACTTTCTAAAATGCCGTGGCATGGTCGGCACCGGCGGTGAAGCCAAGATCCTGATTCAAGCCGGTGATGTGTGCTTGAATGGCGAAGTCGAAACACGGCGGCGAAAACAGCTTGTCATTGGCGATGTCGTTGACATTGATGACGAGACTTTGATTGTCAACGAAACCGACTTTGATTGATCCCTCGACCCTATCCCTGTCTAAGCGGATCGATGCCGAATCCCAATCCCGCAAACTTATTTAGCGACCTGCCCGACAAGCTCGCTGCGGAACTGGTCGACGTCCTTGTTAAGACTCCATCGATCCGGATCGAACGCATCGTGTCTACCGGACAGCGTAGCGACGCAGGATTCTGGTACGACCAAGAGGAAAACGAATGGGTGATCGTGCTAAAGGGCAGCGCACAGCTTTGCTTTGCTGACGGCACTCTGCCAAAAACACTTTGCCCCGGAGATCACGTGACGATCCCGGCGCATCAAAAACATCGCATCGATTGGACTTCGGCGAGCGAGCCCACGGTGTGGTTGGCCGTGTTCTATTCTGCTTGACGCTTGGCGTTCGCGATTCAACAAATGCGACAGGGCCCAAAACAAAGCCTGGGCTCGAATCAAAGATTGGGCTCGAAACAGGAAGACGGCTTAAAACCGCGATTCAACCGGCTCCGAGCGAGAAGAGCTGATTGCTCGGCGGACGCTTGCGACAGGTAAGCGAAATCGCATCGTAATCGTCGATCGCAATCGCGTCTGCATCTTTAGGGTCAAGCAAGACGTTCTGGCCGGGTGCATTTTTGCCGTGCCGCTCGGCGTTATCCGCCATCTCGTTAAGCAGCGATGCCATAAACCGATAGGCCTCGGGAGTCCCATCGAGTTCCAAGTACTTGCGTTCGACGGAGGACGAATCGCCCCCTTGCTTGACCGTTTGTTGATGCGAATAAATTCGCAAACTTCCGCTGGCGAGATGAGTGAGAAGGGATCGAACTTTCATTAATTTTCTTATCAGGGAACATGAGTACAGGACGGTCCAGCTAATCGGGACTGCCAACGAATCGCCAGGTGATCCCGCCAAAAGCCGCTCTCGATGCATGGCACTTACGGCGAGATCACGATTTCCGCGTGGGCAGTATAGCGAAAAACCCAGATCGTGCTTCGAGCCAGCCTGTGCATTTTCGCGAAAACGCGTGAGCGGCGAGTAACCGACGTTCCGTCTCAACATGACAAATACGTCTCGATTTCACTCCCCCGTGCAAACTGCGGTCCGCGGCAAAAACGTGGCGATTTATTCTCACGATCTGACGGGAATCCCAAAGTGAGATCCGAAACTCACTGTTTGCAGCCTGCACGCGTCAATTGCAGATCGCCCAGGCTCGCCGCCGGCCGAGGCTATCCAAAGTGAGGACACGCTTCCTCAACCCGCCCCCACGGATACCGCCAGACTTGCAATGGCATGGCGTTTGCCTCAGCCCCGCCAAACTGAAACCCGCTCGGTGCGAGTTTTCATTCCAACGCAATCCTTCTGAAAACGGAGATGCAACGTCTGGCTTTCCCCACTCTAATAGAGACGTAACCCACGCGGTCCACGCTGAACTCACGCCCCCACTTCTGGAGATCATCATGCTTGGCTTTCCATCCTCCGGCCTGCTT
The DNA here is from genome assembly GCF_041583735.1 of Novipirellula sp. Classification (NCBI taxonomy): domain Bacteria; kingdom Pseudomonadati; phylum Planctomycetota; class Planctomycetia; order Pirellulales; family Pirellulaceae; genus Novipirellula; species Novipirellula sp. Next base: position 2,111 of record NZ_JBFHFD010000159.1, on the reverse strand, counting down.
CCTTTTCCCTCACGCAACCAAGACAAAACTGGCCGAAAGCGAAAAGCAAATCCCACGGCAAAACGATCTCGGATGCGACGACTGTTAGCAGAGCGGCTCGAAGACCGTCGTGTACTGGCAAGCTACATCGTTAGCACGGCAAGTGATGTGGTGGCAGAGGACGGCGTGTTGAGTTTGCGAGAGGCGATTCAAGCGGCCAACGCAAACGCGGTCATCAACTCCGATACGACCGCAGGTGACGCAGGGCCGGGAATCATCGATTCAATTTCATTCATTCCAGGTTTGTCGACCATCACGCTCGGCAGCAAATTGTCGATTACCGATTCGCTAGCGATTTCGTTGGTGGACGCCACCGAGATCACGATCAGTGGTGATAACGCGTCACAAATTTTCTCGATTGATGCGAACGCGGACCCCGCAATCAGCAACGAGGTATTCATCCAAGGATTGACGTTGCTTAACGGGACCGCGGCCGTCGGCGGAGCGATTTATGTTGCCGCCGGTCAATCACTCTCTCTCGATTCGGTGACGTTGTCGGGCAACACCGCGACCGGTGACGCGGCAAGCGAAGGGGGCGGCGGAATCTTCAACGATGGCGGAACCCTGAACATTGCCAATTCCATCCTCAGTGGAAACACAGCGTCGGGAGTCGCTGGCAGTGGCGGGGCGATTTTTAATGCAAACGGTGGCGTACTCGCAATTGCGAACTCAACGATTTCGGGAAACGTTGCCAACCGAGCCGGCGGTGGAATCGAAGACGCCTCGGGGTTGAATGGAAGCGTTGCTCTAAGCGGAATCACACTTAGCAACAACAGTGCGGGTGTCGACAACGGCGCCGTAGCAAACCCTGGTAATGGCGGCGGACTTCACATCAGTGGGGATGGCGATGTCTCGATTAGTGGGGGAACCGTTACGGGCAACACCGCCGCGGCCGAAGGGGGTGGCCTTTGGAACAGCGCCAGCGGAACGTTAACGCTATCCAATGTGACAGTCCAATTGAATTCGGCCAGTGGCAATGATGCCGATCAGGGTGGTGGCGGCATCTTCAATGATGGCGGAACGATGTTGATCACCGGTGGCTCGATCGAACAGAATTTTGCGGACGGAACCAGCGGCAGTGGGGGTGGTCTACTAAGTGTCAACGGCGAAGTGACCATCACTGGTACTTTGATCGAGCAAAACGCGACGCATCGCGCAGGCGGTGGCATCGAAATGATTGAGGGCACGCTCCTTCTATCCAACATCACGCTGACGAACAACTTGGTGGGTCCTGATGGGTTCGCCAACCCCGGCAACGGCGGCGGACTGCATGTGTCGGGGGCCGGTGATGTCTCGATCAGCGGCGGCACGATATCGGGAAACACTGCGGCGGCCGAAGGAGGCGGGCTGTGGAATGGTAGCGGAACGATGACGATCGACGGCACCACGATTGATGGCAACACCGCATCGGGTGACGCCGCGGACGATGGCGGCGGCGGGATCTTTAATAACGGTGGCACGCTCATCATCACCGGCACTGAGACGATTATCAGCAACAACGTGGCCGATGGCGTCAGCGGCAGTGGTGGCGGGATTTTTAATGCCACCGATGGGACGATCTCGATTACAGACGCGAGCATCACCGGAAACACTGCCAACCGCGCCGGCGGTGGGATCGAAGACGCCTCGGGGGCCGACGGTGGAATCGATTTGACGGGCGTGACATTGAGCAGCAACAGCGCCGCGGCGAACCCCGGCAATGGTGGTGGGCTGCACGTAACAGGCGCCGCCGATATCACAATTTCAGGCGGCACAATCTCAGGGAACTCCGCGGGACTCGAAGGAGGCGGGCTGTGGAACGGCAGCGGAACGATGACAATCGATGGCACCACGATTGATGGAAACACCGCATCGGGTGACGCCGCCGACGATGGGGGCGGTGGGATCTTTAATAACGGCGGCACGCTCATCATTACCGGCACTGAGACGGTGATCAGCAACAACGTCGCCGATGGCGTTAGCGGTAGTGGCGGCGGGATTTTTAATGCCACCGATGGGATGATCTCGATTACAGACGCGAGCATCACCGGAAATACAGCTATTCGAGCTGGCGGCGGAATCGAAGACGCCTC
>NZ_JBFHFD010000158.1:0-14916 GCF_041583735.1 Novipirellula sp. | reverse complement strand
CGACTTGGTTGATAGGCTGGGCGTGTAAGCACGGTAACGTGTTAAGCTAACCAGTACTAACGGGCGAAAGTTTGGCCATCGATATCCCGCACTCATGTTCTATAGGGATACATGGCTTCGACGAAGTTGAAGAAGTAAACTCTTTCAGAAATAATAACAGCTACCAAACAATCTGGCGCACTTGCGGTGAAATACCCGCAAGTGTGTCTTTCCGGCGACCATATCAGAAAGGTCATACCTGTTCCCATCCCGAACACAGTAGTCAAGCTTTCTGAGCCGATGATAGTGCATACCAGCGTGAAAGTAGGTATTGCCGGATTTTTAAAACTCTCTTGCAGCTTTGCTGCAAGAGAGTTTTTTTTATGCGCGGTCAGTAGCTCCATAGACGTGTGCCTCAGTAAGTTTCACCCTCCTCTTCAGGGAGGGTCGGCCGCGGAAAGCGGCCGGGGAGGGTGGTGAAACCAGGCTTGTACGATCCATCTCTAACACAACGAGCCCCACCGGTGAGCCGGCTGCCGCGACTCTGACCTCCCCGAAGAGGAGGTGAATTCTTGTGCTCACGCCGGTTGCTTTTTAGCCGGAACAAGCAGAACAATCGCAGCGGCGGAAATCGCACAGAGAACCAGGATCGCCGCGGGGTATCCCAGACGAACCTGCAGACTGCCTAGCAGCGAGGTGGACCAGGCCTCGCAAGCATTGGTGGCCGCCATAAATGCGGTGAATTCAGTGGCAGCCAACTTTGGCGACGTCAAATTCATCAGCCAATGGTAAAGGGCCACGGTCAGCCAACCGATCGTGAAGGCCACTGCCGTTAATAGCACCAGAACGTGAAACCCTTTTTGCTCCCCTAACCACCGATCCACCACCGCCAACGAGACGATTGCGACGAGGTTAATGATCAAGGCGATCGCGACAAATCGCGTCCCTTGGAAGTGCCGTGAGATGCGCCCGGCAAACAGAGAACCGACAATCATCGCGGCGATCATCGTCGTCGCCGTGAACTGACCGACCGCAAACTCGCTGTAGCCATGATCGATCAACAACGGGCCCAACACCGCTTCGAGCGATTTGAATGCAGCCGGGGCAATCAATGCGAACAAGAACGCTCGCCCCATCCCCCCAGTCCGAATGGCGGTAAACAGTTCGCTACCGAGCGTCCGCAGTCGCTTGAAAAACGCAGACCGGCTGGCACGATCCGCTTCCATTGAAAAAGCCGCGGCGTTGTCCATGGATTTCTCCTTGGCTTTCGTCAACGCGAGCGCCGAAACCATGATCAAAGCGATCAAGACGGCAACGACTCCGTCGAAACCGATGTAACGCTCCAAAATTAGCGACCCACCCCCCATCGCCGCTCGCCCCACCATGACGCCGCACTGCATCCATCCGTTTAGCGAACCTCGCTCGATGGGCTGCGATTCATTGACACACAACGCGTCGATCGAGATATCCTGCGTCGCAGCGGCAAAAGCATGGAACAACAGACACGCAGCGACCGCCGAAAACTGCACGCGAACGTCCAACCACAGCAGCGGCAGCAGTGCCATCGCCATCAGCGATTGGCTGGTGAGAATCCAGTGGCGAAATCCCCATCGCGGACCACGCAGCAGGTCGATCAGCGGCGCCCACAAGAACTTCAGCGTCCACGGCATGATCAACAATGCCATCAGCCATGTGATCTGATCGACTGGTATCTCCATCGCTCGCCAGCGAGTCGGCAACCCTAGCCAGATGAAGCCGATCGGAGCTCCTTCGCTCAGGTAGAGCAGTCCAAACAGGACTTTACGGCGTGACGGTGTAGCGAGGAGATCCATGCGGTCGATTGTAACCGCTGCTTCGCTTTAGCGATCAGACGAACTGACGATCCCGCGCCGAGTTAATTCCGCGAGTACTGCGGCGGCCTGCTCGCTAGGCGTGGCTTCGGCGTCGCCGGCGAGATGGATCTCCGGCTGCTCAGGCGACTCGTACGGATCGCTGATCCCGGTAAAGTTCTTGATCTCGCCCGCTCGTGCCTTTTTGTACAATCCTTTGGGATCGCGAGCCTCACAAATCTCTAGCGGAGTATCAACAAACACTTCGAGGAAATCGCCCACGGCTCCGCTCGCCTCAACGATTTTTCGCACACGATCGCGATCCTTGCGGTAAGGACTGACAAATGCGGTCAACGTGATCAACCCTGCGGATGCCATCAGTGCTGCGACCGAGCCAATCCGGCGAATATTCTCTTCACGGTCGATTGCACCAAAACCAAGTCCAAAGCGGTTGGCAAATTCCTCGCCGTGCTCTTCTTTCAAACCACTTGGGGGCGCACACAAACCGTGGCGGATATTGTCGCCATCGAGCAAAATTGTCGCGCGTCCGAGCTGGTTGAGTTGATGTTCTAGCTCGTTAGCAACGGTGCTTTTGCCGCACCCGCTCAATCCAGTGAACCAAACAACGACGCCGCGCTGGCCAAGATTCGCTTCGCGTGCGGCGCGATCGACGGTTTGTTCGTGCCATACAATATCAGAGGGATTTGTCATCAGTCGCTAATGGTTTTGGTTTTGAATCGTGGGGGTGGTCAATGGGGAAGCTGAAGCCAGCCGCGGCAGCTCACCGCCACTCGGGGTCTCGTTTTTCCAGAAATGCGGCAACGCCTTCTTTAGCCGATTCGGTCGAGCACGCTGCTGCACTGTAGGCCGTTCCGGCAGCGATCTGGCTAAGCAGCATTTCACCAACGCACTCGTTTAGCAATCGCTTGGTTGCCTGCACCGCTTCGCGAGGTGCTTCGGCACACGCCGCAGCCAATTCGGACGCCGCCACCCAAATCTGAGCCGAGGGGACCGGCTTGGGACACATCCCCAACCGATAGGCCTCATCGGCATCGATCACCTGGCCGGTTAGCAGCATCCGAGCCGCGGTGGCAGCCCCAAAGCGAAACGAAATCAATGCGCCCGTGGCACCGCTGACGAGACCACGGCGGGTCGCTTCGGCACTGAGCGTCCCCCGTTCGGAAAGCACCAGCAGATCGGCGGCAAGGGCGATCCCGAGCCCCGCACCAATTGCGGCCCCATCGACCGCAGCAATCACAGGTTTTGGAAAACGGAGAATTTGCTCGAGCAGCTCTGCATAACGCTGCCATAGATTAAACAACTCGCCTTGAGATTCATCAACCGCCATCGCCGAGATCGCACTGAGCACGCTCAGGTCGATCCCGCTGCTGAAGTGCTCGCCACCGCCGGTGAGAATCACCGCACGAACTCGCTTTTCTTGGTGGAGGTCGGAAAATGCGGTCCGCAGATCTTCGATCAGCGTCGGGCTCAGCGTGTTATGCCGCGCGGGATGATCCATCAGTATCGTGGCGACGGCGCCATGGATCTTGATTTCGACGTGTTGCATGGAATCGCTCTGAAGAAAAGAGCCATCAGGAATAAAAACAGACAAGCCCCACGTTATCATCGCCGAACCGACCGCCGCGTGCTACCCGCGACAAGCTCGGGGGGCTGCAGCCCATCGGATCGGTAGGTCTTACTGGCGAGACAATGCGGAAACGCGAACGAAAAAACCCCGAAGAACTAGGTTCTCCGGGGCTCCTTCTGCTCTCACGCCTTGCGACGCTAGAGGTTTTCGTTAAGCAACTGGATCGATTGCTTAGTTACCACAGTTGACGCAACCAGCGCCAGTTGCCATGGGTGCAGGTGCTGCAACAGGACCTTCGCTGTAGACAGCCGAAGATGAACTGCCACCGCAATTAACACAACCAGCTCCGGTCGAGTAGCCGGATCCAGCACCATATCCAGCGCCGTTACCGCCACCGTAAACAGGAACCTGAACCGTCGTAGGCACTTGACGGCAAACGCGAACTTGAACTTCACGCATCGATTGCACAGGAACGCACACGGTGTAGGTTTCTGGCACTTCTTCCTGAACGGTGTCGTAGACGGTGACGTTGTACGAACGCGTACGAGTCTCAGGAACATTGACGGTGTAGTTGACTTCGCGAGTACGCTCTTGGTTTTCCAAGCGAGTACGGTTGACCGTGCGAGTGCGGGTCTCGGTGGTCATCGTCGTTTGAGGAACCGTACGAGTACGCGTTTCAAGACGAGTCTTGGTCACAGGCACCTTGCGAGTACGAGTTTCCGTTTTCATGCGAGTCACAGGAACGCTACGAGTGCGAGTCTCGGTGCGGTAGCTCGTGACGTTGTATTCACGAGTACGTTCTTCTTGACGGCACTTTTGCACGGTGACGGTGCGTGTACGTTGCTCGTTGACCATTTCCGTGTAAGGAACTTGGCGGGTACGAGTTTCCATACGAGTGCGAGTCACAGGAACTTCGCGAGTGCGAGTCTCTTGACGGCATTTTGTGACCTGGATCGAACGAGTGCGTTGCTCGGTCGTGTACTTGGTCACATTGACCATACGAGTGCGAGTTTCGGCACGCATACGAGTCACAGGCACCATGCGAGTTTTGGTTTCGCAGGTATAGCTAGTCGTCGTGTAGGTGTAAGGAACCTGAGTCGTTTGACGTTGGTAGGTCGTGTAAGGAACTTCGGTCGTTACAGGATTAGGAACGTAAACGCGACGGTAAGCGATTTGAGGACCGCAACCCGCTCCGGCTGAAACGCCGCCGCCACCGCAACCGTTGTCACAACCACTGTCACAAGTCGAGACAGGCTTGCAACAGCAGCACGATCCACAACCGTGATGGCCATGACGATGACCGCCCAACAGGCCGCCACCGATGATTCCGCCACGGTGCGAATGTCCGCCACTGACTTCAACCGCTTGACATTGGTAGCTACCCATGTCGCGGGTAACGGTTCGCATCGAGGTCACAGGAACGCAGGTGCTTACAGTGCGGTAAGCGGTGTGCGTTTGTTGAACAGGAACGCGAACTTGATAAGTCTGAGCGACTTCTTCGGTGTAAGGAACCGAAACCGTATAAGTTTGCTCGACTTGCTCGGTGTGTGGAACCGAAACCGTGTATGGCTGCTCGATGGTCTCGGTGTAAGGCACGTTGACGGTGTAGTTCTGTGTTACCGTTTCGGTGTAAGGAACACATACTTGATAGGAAACGTCACGCACCTTTTGCACTGGAACGCATACCGTGTAAGTCTGCTCCATTTGCTCGGTGTAAGGAACGTTAACCATGTACGTTTGGGTTTTAGTTTCAGTAACAGGAACTGAAACGTTATAAGTCTGGTCAACGTTCTCGGTATAAGGAACGTTCACGGTGTAGGTCTGCTCTACTTCTTCGGTATAAGGAACCGATACTTGGTAGCTTTGTTCGACCTGAGTCGTGACAGGCACCTGAACGGTGTATGGCACTTCTTCGGTGTATGGCACACAAACTTGGACGTTGTACGTTTCCGTACGAGTCTGAGTCTGAGGCACCATCACGGTGTACTCTTGTTGCTTCGTTTCAACACGTGCAACTTGGCGAGTAACGGTTCGCATACGGGTTTGCGTTTGACGCTGGTACGTCGTTGTTGGAACCATGCGTGTTTCGGTCACGTACTGTGAACGCATGACGGTTTGCGTTTGATACGAAACCGCAGGGCCACACGCATCTGCACCGCCTGCGTAAACGGCGCCCGAGCCGCTACCCATGGCGACACCGCCACCTGAAACACATCCGGCGCCGCTCTCGCAGCCGCCACATGAACCACACCCTGCTTGGACATTTACTGCGAACACGAGCGTCGCAATCAGTCCAAATACATACTTAAGCATTTGAGCTTTCATCTTGGGGAACCCTCCAAATACGTCTCACAGCCTGTGAGGCAACAGAAGAAAAACGAGGAGCTTTAACGGCTGCGTAAAGTGGGCGAACCTATCGCCCTGAGACGTTGAATTTAAACTGTGCAACCCCACTGTCAACGATTACTTATTGAATAAAGGTCCCGAATCGTGAAATAGTATACTTACATACAAATATTGACATCAAATTGGGGTCACTATGCCGCACACTTTGTCGTCTAAGCGAACCAAAGAGTATGTGAAGCAATAACCTGCAATCCGATGCGAATAAGAAAGTATGTGTGGGATGAATGTGCGATTCGATGGGCGGCGAAAAACGCTCGCAAAAGAAGGGGACCTAAGTGTTTATCGGGACGGTCTAAAATCGACCAAAGTGTTTGATTAGCTTCCAAGTTTAAATCGCGCAAAACAGAACTCAATCCTTTTTTTAGAATCCTTTGTAATTTTGAAAACAAACGCTGTCGTTGAGGAATTTTGCGTCCGCGGTATCCGCCAAGAACACACGCGGCTTTGAACTGCTTGCCACTAGACTTCGGATGCCGCGAGGCATACGCAGTCTAGGGATCGACGAAGACCATTCACCGCCTCCTTAACCTCAGCTGATTCGCCGATTGAAAGGCCATGTTTTTAGATCCAGCCGACACCAAAACAACATCATGCATCGGTAGTTTTTTTGGGTGCGGCCAGGAAGGTGAAGATTCAAACGGGAAGCAATCCGCCAAGCGGTCTCTTTGGATCCCGATCGGATCCCCTTTGCCGCGCTAAAGGAAGTTCCGTCAAAGGTCGCGACGATGTGCTGCATTGGGGTCGGTCATGAATCAGCAGTATTGAACGACATCACCTCTTCATCGTGCGTAGGGCGAGACTGGTAGTGGGCCAATGCTGTCGCCCGCCGATCACGCAAGACCTCTGTGAGCGTCGAGGATCCCGAAGCAGGCAGCGATATCCAAGAGAACCAGCAGGGCATGAACCACTCGGGCAAGTCGTGGACGGTGCGAGCCAGCCACGACCGCCGCGGGCATCGCCCCCGCATTTTTCACTGATGCTCAGCTCCCACGTTTAGGCTCAGCAATTGCGTCTGTCCACGTTTTACGCTGGCGACTTCGATGGAATCGCGTAAGTCCACGCTACTTCGGGTCGACCGGGATGACACATTTCGAGGTAGGCCGTTACGTGGGCCGTTGCGTGGGCCGTTCCCGCTTGTTTGGATCGGTAACGATTGCCAGCGGGTTGTGCTGGAAGGGGCCGGGGGGGAACCGAACAAGTGAATTGTCGGCCAAAAGCAAGAGGCCGGGCAAAGCAAACGGGCGGGAAAACAAACGGGCGGGCAAGTGGGATCAGGAGGCCATTGACGAGAAGCATCGCAAAACGCGAGATTTTCATCGTTGGCACGCGGCACACCGCTTCACAATGAAGCGATTTAGCATCTTGTTCGGACGTGGACGGCGAAAAGTGTGCCGTAATGCCCACCGGGGGATATCTCTCTATGACAAAACGTCATCGATTCTTTATGATGCAATCCAGATATTGAACGGCTAGGCAATTTGAACGATTGCAAAAGTGGAGTGATCCGCCAGCTGAAAATGACTTTCAGTTGACAGGATGCACGGTAGTGGCTTTCCACGTAAGGTGATTTCGCGGATCATACGAGTCCATCGATTAGACCTTGCGAATAGCGAGGCGCCGGATCCGTGAGCTTCGACTTCGCGTCCAAGCGAGTGGGAGTCGGAGCCATGATTCGCAAGACGAGTCGCTTACGGTGCGTGTTGACGAACATATAATACAGTGCACGTTCATCTGAGTGGGTGAGGGAAAGATCGATGAATCGATCGACACAAACAACACAGAATCCAACCATGCCTCGCAAACTGATTTGTATTGGCGACCCAGACACACTTCCGGCGGACATCGTCGAGGGAGAGGTCGTGGTGGTTGATACTTCGGTAGCGGTGGTGGATCAGCTGGACGATCCCTCGATCGAAGGTGTCTGGATTGCCCGCGATCAATTGCCCAAGATCAGCGAACTGCGAGGCATTTCGCAAAGCGGCATCATGCTGCGAGATATGCCTGAGGGAGTGGCCTTACTCGATTCCGATTTGCGAGTGTTGTGGGCCAACCGCCGTCTGGTTGAATGGTCCGGCCGCAGCGAACCTTCGGTGGGGCTGAACTTTTACGAGATGTTGTCCAACCCCGAAATCATGGGCCCCGACTTCTGTCCGTTTCACACTGCACTTGCCACGGGCGACGAGAGCAATAGCACGCTGCACACCGAAGACAGCCGCTACTTTCAAGTTCACGCGGCGCCGATGGTGCACCCGGTTCATAGCCGCCAATTAGTGGTGACGGTCAGCGACATCACCGAAGAAATACTGCAGCAAAACAAGTTGGCAGCGATTCACCAGGCGGGACGTGAACTCGCCGATCTTCGCCCGACCGAAATCTTCATGATGGAAGTCGATGAGCGAATTGACTTGTTGAAGGAAAACATTCGCCATTACCTCAGCAACCTGCTGAACTTCAACATCATCGAAATCCGCTTGCTCGAACAAGCCACCGGGAACTTGATGCCCTTGTTGAGCGTCGGGATCGACCAAGACGCTGCGGATCGGCAATTGATCGCTCATCCTCAGGGCAATGGGATCACCGGATACGTTGCGGCCAGCGGCATCAGTTACATTTGTCACGATGTCGTCAATGACCCTCTGTTTATCCCCGGGGTAGCGGATTCACGCAGTTCGTTGACCGTGCCGCTGATGCTGCATGACCAAGTTCTCGGGACGATCAATATCGAGAGCCCAGAGATCAATGCATTTGGCGATAGCGATCTGCAGTTCCTCGAAATCTTTGCTCGTGATATTGCTTTTGCGCTGAACACGCTGGAACTATTGGTTGCCCAAAAGGCCAATACGGCTCAACAAAGCTGCGATGCAATTCACGGAGCGGTGGCTCTACCGGTAGACGAAATTTTGAACGATGCCGTCAACGTGATGGAACAATACATCGGTCACAGCTCGGAAGTCGTCGATCGATTAAAGCGGATTTTGCGAAATGCTCGTGACATCAAGCAAACGATCCAACAGATCGGCCAGCGAATGACGCCGCTCGAAGCGATTCCAGTCGGGGGCGAGTCGGCGCATCACGTCTCGCTACGCGGCAAGCGGATCTTGGTGGTCGATGCCGACGAACAGGTCCGCGAGGACGCGCATCAGCTGCTCGAACGTTACGGATGTATCGTCGAGACCGCACACAAAGGCGATGAAGCGGTGTTGATGGTTCGCGGCAGCGACGATTCAACCATCTACGATGTGATTATCAGCGACATCAAACTTCCCGATTACAGCGGGTATCAATTGATGCTGCGGCTGGGCAAGATCATGGACTATGTCCCGATGGTTTTGATGACCGGGTTTGGTTACGACCCCGGACACTCGATTGTCAAAGCACGTCAAAATGGACTGCATGCCAAAGGCGTGCTGTTCAAACCGTTCCGCTTGGACCAGTTGATCGACGTAGTCAAAACCATTCTCGATTTCAACGAAGAAATCAAAGCCAGCGGCGTTGTGCCTCCGAAACCGGTGGACACAGAAGAGCCAGGGGAGTCAAAACAACACTCCGATAGCAATCCTCCTTCGGACCCCAGCTAAAGCATCTAACGGCTCACTTCCACTGCCAATCATCGCTCGATTTGAGCGTCCCGTCGGATTTCAGAGATTCCGATTTCAGCCACTTCTTCGCCTCGACATCTTCGAGCAAATAGGCATTCCAGAACGCCAGACTGATTTTCTGGATTGCTGAATGATGGTCTGGATCCCGGTTGCGAGCGCGTAACCGTGGCGTGTCGCCAAAGGTGAAATGATGGCCGCCATCGAAAACCAACTGGAATTTATCTCCGCTGGGAAACGCCTTGAACACTTCTTGCCGTGATTCCGGCGTGGTTCGTGGATCGATCGGACTGTCGTCGTGGGTGCCCGTCATACACAACACGGGATAGCGAATTTCACCAAACGCGTTCTCTGCCGAGATTCCCTTCGCCAAGGAAGGGCTCATCGCAAAAAAAGCATCGATGCGTGGCTCGTGGTAGTGATGGCCAGTGAGGAAGCGGCGACCGGCAACCCCCAGCGTTGTCACGGCACCAAAGCTATGTCCGCTCATCCCAATCCGATTCAGATCGAGCTTGCCGAATAATGGATGCCCTACCTGCGTGTTCCAGTGCTGCAATTGATCGATCACAAACGAGACGTCGACATAGCGGTCGGTTGCGTTCTTGGCATTGGCCGAATCTTTCAACTTACCAAAACGCTGGCTTAATGATCCTGACTTTAGGATTTCAATGTCGCTACCAGCATGCTGCATAAAAACACCGACGAAGCCACCCTTGGCCCAATGTTCGCCCAGATAACGATTATTCTCGCGTGAACCACCAAGTCCGTGCGAGAACAACACCACCGGCTGCGGGGCATCTCGTTCTGCAAGATAGATCCTGAGCGGAACCGCGCGATCACGCTGCTTGTCGATGGGATCGAGCTCCATTTGGATCACCTCTGTGCTTTCCTTCGCTTGGAGCGTCGAAAACGGGCAGCTCGCCAGCAGCAGACACGCCAACCATCCTGCAAACCAATTCAATTCCAATCTCATTGCTGAAATCACTTTGCGTTAAAACATTACCGATCAAGGGAGATGGCTTCGGCGTAATCAAGTTCACCGGTGCGGCCATCGTAGTACTGAAAGATCACCTGAGGATGCGGGTAGGCGACCAAGCGTTTGCCGCCCAGCTTCTTGGGCATGTTAAAGACATTGTTGATTTGCACGACGCAAAAATGCGGGTACAGCCGCTGCAGCCGCGGCAAGTCGTCAAGAATATACGAGCTCCAGCGAATGTCACATTCGCGTGGCCCGAACTTGAATTTCCCCGTTGCCGGACGATCGCTTTCGTCGAGTTTTGGCACATGATTGACGCTGTTGTGCGGTCCGCAGCAAAACTCCCAAACGTTTTCCGTCACCTTGATTGCAAAGCTGTTGTGCAAGTCGCCAGTCATCACGAAGACCTTCTTGCCCATCTTTTCCCAGGCATCAATCAACAATTCACGCTCGTGAAAAAAACCGGTCCAAGCCTCTTCCTTGTTTCCCGAAACCTCGTAACCGCCCGCTCCACTGTGCGGGATCATGAAGGGAACAGTTGAAATCACAAAGAAGAAATCAGCATCACTCTCTCGCATGCTTCGCAACAGCCATTCACGCTGCGGCAGCCCCAGAATCGAGACATCAGGTTTGTCACGTTGAGTGATATCGTGCATGCCGCGATCCCCGCGGGTATCCAAAAGAAAGAATTCACAATTCGCGACGCGGAACTTTCCGTAGCTTCGTCGCCCGATCGAGTAACTGACCTTGCCGTCCACTTTCGCCGGCATGTGCAACCGCAACGTATGCGCATCGACAACTTCGCGAATCGAATAGACGTATGAATTTTTATGCCCCTCGTCGTTGTCGTACTGCATATCATCGGTGCCCGCTTCTTTGGTCCCCCAGTGCACATGCAAACTCAACATTCGATCGAGCGGCAACGCGGTGAAATCAGTATTGGCATCGACCAACAAGTCGCTGCCGGTCTTCATCTCGGCTTTGCCAAAATGAACCGGTTGCGAGTGTTCAACGGGATTAGCCCAACCGAGATAGTCGTACCAAGCCTGGGTACCAATATCACGAAACACCGCTCGGCGATGCCGCTTGCCCGTTTCCGCAGCGCCCCAGATATCGTTGATAAGTTCATGGTCATCGAATGTGAACAGACTGGGCATGTTGCGATGCCATGCCGCCATCTCAACGCCACGCTCTAAATACAGTTTGTAATTCTCCCACACACCCACGATGGTCGGCATCACATCGACGACGCTGGGCACCTGCTTGATGCCTTGGGTTAAACGCCAAGCTTCGACAGGATACTCTCGTTCTTCCTCGTAAAGCCAATCGCCATTCATCACGTGAAAGTGGACTTTGTCGGCCCAATCGCGGTTCAGCGTTTCGTAAGTGGGGGTGCGATGACCGATGCCATTGAGTGGATTCTGGTTCGCACACGATCCGATTTGAAAGCGAAAATTGAACAAACCATCAGGATTGTGTTCGGGGTTGCGTGAATCGTCAGCACTTGGCAGCGTGCGAAACGAACCGGGCAGTCCGTGCGGACGTTCGTTCACAATGATTTGGTAATAGTACCGCGTGTCTGCTTGCAGATCCGTCAGCTTCACGACGCCGGTATTGTCATGTTCAATGCGAGTTTGGGCAGCGGTGCTGACTTGATCCAAGACATTTTCTGCGGTGCCGTATTGAACCCGAAACGAACCGGGGTCCGACGTCCGCCCCCAAACGTTGACACTGTGAGCGGTCGACATTCCCAGCATCGGGCCATGCGTCAGCCGAATCGGATCGCGTTCGGCCAGCGCAGTCGAAGCGCCGAATCCAACAACAAGGAGTGCGACTAAGAGCAGAAAAGAGAGAGGGCGTAGCATGGTGCCGGCGGTGCATGATGGAACGAAGTGAACAGGAACGCTGCTCATCATCATACTCGCCCCCACCTGTCTGCGTGAGTTCCATTGGTCACGGTCGGCAGCATAGCCCTCACGATGCGCACCGCAGATTACGAAAACAGGTGCTCGCAAACCTGTTTGGCGATCGCCTGCTCTTCATCGGTCGCCACCACCAACGTGCGAACGGTCGCGGTGGGATGTGACAGATCCGCGATCGACCGTTTGTCCCACGGCGATGTGTTTACCTTGGCATCCATCACGATCCCCAGATGGCCCAGCGGTGCCGCAATCAGTTCACGTATTTCGGCAGCATTCTCACCAACACCTGCGGTGAAGACCAAGGCATCGAGTCCGCCCAGAATTGCGAAATAGCCACCGATGTATTTCAAAATCCGGTGGACATAGATTTCAATCGCTAGCGATGCTGCGGCATCGCCTTGGCTTCGCCGGATCAGGACCGTTCGCATATCCACATCACCGCAAAGTCCCAGCAAACCACTTTGCTTATTAAGCAAGGCATCCGCTTCGTCCACCGACATGCCTGTTTGCCGCATCAAATAGAGTGGCACCGAAGCATCGATATCCCCGGTCCGCGATGCCATGACCAACCCTTCCAGCGGAGTCATCCCCATCGATGTATCGATCGCGACGCCATCAATTGACGCCGTCACGGAGGCGCCACCGCCAAGATGCAGCGAAATGATACGTTTTGGCCGCGTTGCTGCATCAAGATGTTTGATGGCTTGTTCGGTAACGTATCGATGTGATGTGCCGTGTGCTCCGTAGCGACGCACGCCGTGTTCACTGTATGCCCATGTGGCGATCGCATAGCGGTAGGCTTTGGGCGGCAAACTCGCAAAATAAGCCGTATCGAAAACCAAGACCTGTGGGATCGGAAGTTTTAACGCTGTCATGGCTTCGATCACCGCTCGCGCCGACGGATTGTGCAGCGGCGCGAGGGTGTCGAGCGTTGCGAGTTCCACCAGCACATTTTCATCGACGACCGTCGGCACCGCAAATCGATCCCCCCCTTGCACCACGCGGTGCCCGATTGCAGCCAGATCGAGATCCTTGTGCCGATCCAACGCGATCCGAGCGGCCGTCAGATGATCGGCCGCGTCACCGCCGACTTGACCGATGCGGTCGACCAGCCCCTCGGTCAATCGTTTTCCCGAGGCGGAATCGATACAAGCATATTTCAGTGTGGTGCTGCCCACGTTAAAGACAAGGATGTTCATGAGTCTTGAGCCTGGATCGCGGTGATGGCCACCGTATTGACAATATCGGCCACGGTACAGCCCCGTGACAAATCGTTCACTGGTTTTCGCAACCCTTGCAGCACCGGACCAATTGCGACGGCACCGGCGGATCGCTGGACCGCTTTGTAGGTATTATTGCCGGTATTGAGGTCGGGAAAGATGAACACGGTCGCGCGTCCGGCGACGGCACTGCTGGGCAATTTCGTCGCCGCCACGGCGGGATCGATCGCTGCGTCATACTGCAGCGGGCCTTCGACCAGCAATTCGGGACGTTTGCGTTTCAGGATCGCAGTCGCCTCGCGAACACGTTCAACATCTTCGCCATGCCCACTTTCGCCGGTCGAGTACGAGAGCATCGCGACACGCGGCTCGATGCCAAATTGCATCGCTGTGTTGGCACTGCTGGATGCGATTTCAGCGAGTTGATCCGCAGTCGGATTCGCAATCACCGCGCAGTCACCGTAAACCAACACGTCATGCTTTAGACACATCAAAAAGACGCTACTGACACACCCGACGCCGTCACGCGTCTTGATGAATTCAAAAGCAGGGCGAATGGTATTGGCGGTGGTATGGATCGATCCCGAAACCATACCACCCGCGAGTCCTTTTTCGACCATCATCGTGCCGAAATAGCTGACTTCGAGCATGCGATCACTGGCGACGTCCATCGTCACCCCTTTGTGCTTTCGCATCGCAAAGTATTCACGAATAAAGGATTCGCGAAGGGGCGAATTTTTGGGATCAATGATCTCCACGCCCGTTTCAGGAATCGCAACCCCCACGTGACTTGCCGCCGCTCGAATCGCGACCGGGTCACCCAGCAAGACAATATCGGCAACATCACGGCGGCGAAGCACATCGACCGCTTGCAAAATGCGAGGTTCACTCCCCTCCGGCAACACGATGCGAACCCGCTTCTCTCGGGCACGTTGAATCAACGAGTACTCAAACAGCATCGGAGTGACGCGGTGCGTGTCGGGGGCTTGCAATCGCGTGGCGAGATCCTCGGCGTCGATGTACTGTTCGAACAGCCCGAGTGCGGAATCAATTTTCCGAGGCGAATGTTCGCCGATTTCAGCGCGGATCTTTGACGCTTCGGTTGCTGCGGTAAATGTATCGACCGATGTCAATAAAACAGGCATGCCGGATGTATTGCAAATGAGTTGCTGGACCGCCAGCGGCGGCAACATCCCGCCGGTTAACAAGATGCCTGCGGGCGAAGGTCCATTGGCATCAAGAGAAGCCAGTGCACAGCCCGCCAAAATATCGCTGCGATCTCCCGGCGTGATTACCAAGCTCGACGGGTACAAACGCTCGAGGAAGTCCGGCAACAACATCGCCGCAACTTTTAGTCGAGTCACCTCGCGATCGAATGTTGTTTCATCACCACTGAATTT
>NZ_JBFHFD010000157.1:0-14962 GCF_041583735.1 Novipirellula sp. | reverse complement strand
TTTGTAGGAATCCGTGGACATAAATTCGGGCGGCACAAATTCGGACTGGCAAATTTTTCCCGCCTTCGATGTCGACAGTGCCATTTCGAGAGGCGTGTTCCCCGGCGTGACGACCAACACCGAAACGTTTCGCATCGGCGTTAGGGCTGCATAAGCGACGTTGTCAATCGCCAGGTCGTCTTTGATGTCCAACGCAAGTTTCAACGAGATTGCTTCTTCGCTTTCGATCGAAAACGACAACCCCGCTTGTTCGCCGACCGGCAAATCGACACTCGATGCGTCTAGCAGTTCGTCGTCCAGGGTTAACGTCGCGGTTGCCGATGCTTGTCCCGTGCCCAGATTCAAAACGGTGGCAAAGATCTGCACTTGCTCGGGTTTTTCGATATTTCGTTCGGCAGAAAACGCGGTGATAGCCAAATTGGTCACGTCGCCCGAGCCGATTGGAATATAGGTAGGCGTTAAATTTCCAAGGTCAAACTCGGTTACCGTTTGGAAGCCTCCGTCGCTGTACAGCAGCAAATCGGCAGGCATCGCATCGGCAACTTGCACATCGTTCACGTCGCCTGCTTCGCTGGTTCGTCGCGGGTTCGCCAGTCCGTCGGCCGCCTTGAGTGCGCCGAGCACATCGGTCGGCCGGTTGGTCACCTCGGCACGCGAAAGCGCGTCACGTAATCGGTTGCGATCCGACGTGAACGATTGCAAAACCTCGGCGCGATCACTGAATGAGACCAACATTGCCGTTTCGCTGTCGGACATCGCCTCGATCCGCTCGGCCACCAATCGTTTTGCTTTTTCAAAACGATTGGCGTCATCACCCACATCGGTCGTCTGCATGCTGGCCGACGTATCGATCAAAAACACCAACCGGCCCTGGCTCGATGTCTCGCCGCGAACGCCCGGACGCAACATCGCAAATGCCGCAAGGGCGACGATCAGCAATTGTAAAAACAGCAAAATGCTGCGGCGAAGTCGTTGCAGCAAACTGTTGACGTGCAGGTCCTCGATCGTCTTCTTCCACAAAAACGTGCTCGGAACCTCGACTGGTTCCCGCCGGAGTTTCAAGAAATACAGCAGGATGATGCCGATTGGGATCAGCGAAAACAGTGCCCAGTGCAGCGGCGTTAGCGTTGAAATCCAACTCATCGCACCACCCCACGCTCACGCAGATAGCGAGTCACAATCGTTTCGACCGACGTGTCGGTGCGAACGGGAATGTAAATGATCGATCGCTTAGAACAAAAGTGTTTTGCGGAATTCATAAACGCTTGAACGGTCTCTTTGTATTTGTTCAGTACATGCGCGTTGATCGTGATCTCGGCTTCGTCACGGTCTTCGACATCGATCAATTTGCGGTCGCCTCGCAGCGGTGGATCGATTTCTTCGGGCGACAAGATGTGCATCACAAACACATCCATCCGTCGTCCGATCAACATTCGCAGCGCCGATTCGTAACCCTCCTTGTCCATCAAATCCGTTAGCAGCACCGCGACCCCGGTGCCGGTCGCCCGCAAGGCAAACTCTTTCACACCATCGTGTAGTGAAACATTGTGACCACTTTGCACTGAATCGAGATACGCCAGCATTTTCCATAAACTGGCTCGGCCGCGAAGCACCGGAGCCCGCCGGCCTTCGGGGCCAAGCACCGACACACTAACGCGGTCGGCCCGGCACAGCCCGACATAACCGAGTGCTGCTGCCATCTGTTTCGCGACGCGAAGTTTGGTGGGATCGCCAAAGTTCATCGATTCGCTGGCGTCAATCAACGAAAAGAAATGCAGGTCTTCTTCTTCAAGAAACAACTTCAAAAACAACTGGTCCAGACGTGCGTACAGGTTCCAATCGATCAGTCGCAAATCGTCCCCGGCGACGTAGTGACGAAAATCGGCGAACTCGACGCTTTCCCCTTTGCGTCGGCTGCGGCGTTCGCCTTTCATCCGTCCACGAAAGACCTTGCGTGAGACAAGTTCCAAACGTTCGAGTCGCCCGAGCAATTCAGGGCTTAGCAGTGGATCCGTTGCAGTCGCTGGCATGAAAGTTCATCGTGAGCGGTGGAGAGCGATTTTGTGTTCCTCTTTATACACGAAGTGGTCTGGGGGCGGTGACCGACTGCCATCTACTTTGGCACTAGGCGGGTTCGCATTTTTAGCGGAGTGGCGCAAACCGCCCGGTCAAAATCGAACGTTTGCCCCGCCGCAACTGGGCGGGCCTCGCGCCGCACCGTTACCCAAAGTAGATGGCATCTGGACGACTTATTCTGCCACTGGCACCGGCGCAAACGGGCTACTTTGGGGGGAGGGGATATTTCTGGCGACGAAAAAGAGGAGAAACACGGCCACCATGATTAACACGACCCGCAGGGTGCTTCGAGGATCGAAATTCGGACGTCGGTTTTGTCGGACAATGTAAATCACCAGCAGGGGACCGCCGAGAATTAGTAACGCATTGTTCCGCAGCGATAGCAGCACGTCGCCATGCAGCAGTGCCAATACCGCTCGCGTTGCACCGCAGCCCGGGCAATGAATCCCCGTGGCCTGGTAAAATTGGCACTTGGGGAACCAGGAACGATTTTCGGGCTGGATCATTTGCAGCAAAACGATTCCGGTGGCGGCACCGACTACTAGCGTCGCGACGATCGCGATTAGCAATAACGGCTTGGATTTTTGATGTTCGTTCATTTCGGCCCTCAGTTTACCAGAAATTTCTAGAAAACCGCGGTGGTGTGGCCGTCCATTGGACATGGTGACGAGGGATCGACCACGAACATTTCTCAACCGGCTTGTTTGATTCGCGACGACTTGCGACCATGTGTGCCGGCGGCGGGTCGGAAACGGTATTTTGCGTTTTCGCGACCCCGCGGTGGGGCAGTAGCTTCAGCTATCGAAATCTCCTTCAAACCCATCTAAAAACTCCTATTTACCCATGTCTGAATCGACAAACGCTCACGCGAACGACGCTTTTGATGAGCCCTGTGCCATCGTGTTAGCCGCGGGCAAGGGAACTCGAATGAAGAGTGACCTGCCCAAAGTGCTCTGTCCGGTGGTCGACCGCGCGATGATCCACTTTGTGCTGGACGCATTGGAAAACGCGGGCATCAAGCGACAAATCATCGTCGTTGGTTACGAGGCGGACGCGGTCAAAAAAGAGCTTTCCAGCCGCGGTGGCAACATCGAATTTGCCTATCAAAACGAACAGCTCGGCACCGGTCACGCGGTCCAAATCTGTCGCCCCGCACTCGAAAAGCAGACGGGGCCGACGATTGTCGTTGCAGGCGATTCGCCGCTGATTCAATCGACCAGCTTAAAAAAATGCCTCGATCATTTCCGCGAAACCAAGCCCGCCTTGTTGCTCGGAACGCTCGAAAAAGAAAATCCCGAAGGTTTGGGACGGATCGTGCGTGACGCCGCAGGCGAGTTCATCGGGATCGTTGAACATAAAGACGCCAGCGAAGAACAGCGTAAGATC
Source organism: Novipirellula sp. (assembly GCF_041583735.1). Classification (NCBI taxonomy): domain Bacteria; kingdom Pseudomonadati; phylum Planctomycetota; class Planctomycetia; order Pirellulales; family Pirellulaceae; genus Novipirellula; species Novipirellula sp. Next base: position 11,500 of record NZ_JBFHFD010000157.1, on the reverse strand, counting down.
ACCGAAGTCAACATGAGTACTTACCTGTTCAACACTCCGGACTTGTTGGACGCATTGTCAAAATTAAGTAATGACAACGCTCAGGGGGAGTATTATCTAACCGATACCGCCAAGTTGCTTCGCGAAGCCGGGCGGCCTGTCGAAGCGATCGCAGTGCTGAAGCCTTGCGAATCGCTTTCGATCAATAATACAGATGAGTTGAAACTAGTCGACGAAACGATGCGATCGATGGGGTATGCATAAGCTGACATGCGTGAATTGAAAATCTTCAGCGGCCGAGCCAATCTCGATCTCACCACCAAGATCTGCAAGCATCTGCATCTTGAACCGGCGAAAATCACGCTGGGCAAATTTCCAGACGGCGAAAACTACTGCAAACTTGACGAAGACGTCCGCGGTCGTGACGTGTTTCTCGTTCAACCGACGTCGCCACCGGTCAACGACAACTTGTTCGAGTTGTTGGTGATGATCGATTGCTGTAAACGAGCCAGCGCCGAACGGATCACCGCCGTGATCCCCTATTTTGGCTACGCTCGGCAAGACCGCAAAGACGAAGGCCGAGTGCCGATCACCGCAAAATTGGTCGCCAACGTGATCGCGCGTGCCGGCGCGGATCGTGTGCTGACGATGGATTTGCATGCGGCTCAGATCCAAGGTTTCTTTGACGTGCCGGTCGATCACTTGTATGCCGCTCCGGTTTTGAACGACCACTTTCTCGCTCGCGGGTTGAAAGACGAAGAGATCGTCGTGGTCAGCCCCGATGAGGGCAGCATCAAACGTGCGGTCGGACACGGCAAACGACTCGGCGGATCGCTGGCGATCGTCGACAAGCGACGGACCAGTGCGACCGAGGTTCGCCAAAGTACGATCATCGGTGGCCCGGTCGAAGGCAAAGTGGCCTTGTTGTTCGACGACATGATCAGCACTGCAGGGTCGATCTGCGGTGCCGCCCGCTTGGTTCACCAAGCCGGCGCCAAAGAAATCCATATTGCTTGTACGCACGGCATTTTGTGTGGGCCGGCGATCGAGCGGCTTCGCGAAGCTCCGATCGATTCGATTATCGTGACCGATTCGATCCCGCTGCCAGCAGAAAAGCAATTGCCCAATATGGTTCAATTGAGCGTCGCCCCGCTGTTGGCCGAAGCCATCAAACGGATTCACCACGATCAATCGATCAGCGAACTATTCCGCGAACGCTAGAGGTGTCGCGTTTTAAGTCCAGCTGCCAGCTGCTAAATGCGGGCGGTCGACGTGAAGCCTCGGCAGCAGTGCGTTCCAAGGCAGAGCCCAGCGGCGTGAACGGTTTTCTGGTAGCTGCCTTCGCCAGAAAGAGGTGATTCGCATTTGCATGCTAACCATCCACACTTTGGCGAACGTAGCTACGAAACGCAAATGCACTATTTTTCAAGCCTCGAAATCGTTCACACCGTCGCGTAGAGCTGGGGAACGAGGTTTTCCGAGCGGACGGAAATTTTTTTGGGCGTTGGCGCAAGCAATTGCGACGACTCGAAAAAACACCTTCGTTTTGCAGTCCTTGGTTAGCGTTCTGTGAAGAAAACACCGTAAAACGCTTTGCTATCTGCCCTGGTTCGCCAAGAATTCTCACGCGGCTGCTCTTTCGCGAGCCGAGCGAAATTAGCTACGGTCCCTCTTGATGTTCTTTCCGGCGTAGCGAGAGCCCCCCCTCGTGTTGCACGGATCATGTTTCACATCGAAAGTGGTACTTATGTCCCATCGTGACTACGCGAAATCTCGATCCAAGTTGTCGATGTTTGGTGGCGCCGACGCAGACGAGCTCGCTCCGTTCCGCACCACCAGTTTGATGTGGATGTCGGGCATCTCGTTGTTGATCGTTCCCATGTTGACGTTGATTGATGTTCCCGTCGGCCGTTGGTTGGCGATCAATCGGCCCTCGAAAGAGATTGCCAGTGTCTTTGAACTGACTGGCTATTTTTCGCATGCAACCGGCGTCTTTTTGATCCTACTTTGTATTTTGCTGATGGCACCGCGTCGCCGCCGCTATGTCCCGCGGCTTGCCGTGCTTGCGATGGGCGCCGGAGCGGTGTCGACAATCGCAAAAATGTTTGTCTTGCGAGAACGTCCCAGCCGTATCAATCTCGACATCGCGACCTATGACAAAGCCTGGCACTGGGTGTTCGATTGGTCGTTGGATCAAGTCGCGACGTTTGATGCAGGCACACGAGCATTTCCCAGTTCGAATATGGCAGTCGCAGCCGCGTTCGCGATCGGGCTTGCAGCGGTCCTACCGCGAGGCCGGTGGGTGTTTGCAATGATGCTGCTTGGCACCATGCTGCAGCGAATGTACTCCGGAGCCCACTTCATCAGTGACGTGTTTGGCGGAGCCGCGTTTGGTTTGATTTGGGGCTACGTTTGCTTTCACCCAAAATTGCTCGGCAGTCTGTTTGATCGAATGGAATCGGAACGACGGCCGAAACGACCGTTGTTCGAAGAAAAGTTGCCCCGCATTGACGAAGCGACTCGAGTCGATGAGGCTGAAAGCGGCGAAGACCGAATCGCGGCCTAGCGTCGCGTAGCGGATGGCTTCCGCGGCCTCGAGAAATCGAAAGTTTTCTAGGACGGACACTCTCCTCAGGCACCGGGAAAGACCATACTCCCCCCCTCCTCAGTCCCAAGCAATACTTTTCTTGTAACGATGACACGACTATTCGCAGGCACTCCATTTGATATCCCGCCCACGTGTGATCGTTGTGGTGAACTCGAAGAGGCGTGCAAGTGCCCACCACCTGCTCATGAGTATCTGCCGGCGGAAAAACAGACGGCAAAGGTGTTCACCGAGCGACGTAAAAACAAACGCGTGATGACGATCGTCAAGGACTTGGATCCCGAGGAAACCGATCTATCAAAATTGTTGTCCGTTCTGAAATCGGCAATCGGTGCGGGCGGATCGCTGCAAGAGAATCAGATCGAGATCCAAGGTGATCATCTCGCCCGCGTGCAAGAGAAACTCAAGTCAATCGGCTACCGGGTCCGCTGAATCGTGGACTTCCTGCGTTGTACGGGCCAGCGGAATTGTACCGATGATGTTTCGTTCGCGGATTTCGTCGTCAAAATCGGTGTACAGACGCAAAAAGCGAACGCACAACTGACGTCCTGCGACCCCTTTTTCGATATCGGGATAGTGTCGGCAAAAGATCTCGAAAACTCGGATCGCTTCGTCGCAGCTGCGGTCAACTAGATCGGGTTCGTCGGCGCGCAGTGCGATCGCGGCATGCAAAAGCGTGCGGTCTTCTCGGTCGACAAAAAAGACGATGCCTTCAAAAAAGAGGCACCGACCACGCAGGAACTCGAGCAGACTCGCATCGTAGCCGACTTCGTAACGCGGCTCCGTACCGGGCTGAAACAGCTTGCGAATCCGCTGCCACCACGACAGCGGAGCTTCGTCGACCGATGGCGGAGGCTGGTATGGATTCGGCGATTCAGTCACGGGTCGCTATCACTTGTTTCGTGGCTGCAGCGGAGCCCCAGCAGCATTCGCTTGAGAACGCTTTTAGTTTAGCAGTTCTCGCTGCCACTTGTTTCGTCCGCCGGGGCAATCCCGGGCGGAAGGGGCTTCTCGTTTCCGCTCGGGATTTGGTCCCAGCGGTATCCGCGAATTGGATCCGGATCGCTTATGCGGCCGAGCGTTCTGCCTTCGTCCCGGCGTTCTCGAGCCAGTGGATGATGCCTTTTAGGTCTTTGTTCCATGCGTCGCTGACACGTCGGGCGCAGAACGTATGGAACATCAAGTCGATCGTTTCGCTGAGCGTTCGGATGGCATCAATCCGCTCGTCCACTTCGAAGTCGGCATCCTCGTCGACGTGAATTTTCGCCCCGCTGATGCCAAACGTCTCGGCTTGCAAAACGAGGTCGAATTGTTGACCATCGCGAATCACGGTCATGCCCGATTTCCGAGGCAATTTTCCCGATCGAATCGCGTGCATCGCTTCGGGCAGTTTGATTGGACTCTCGTGCGAGATCGTCTCTTTTCCCGATTCGCCTAGTGGGCACTCCAACGAGAGTGTCTTGGTCAACATCACGGTAACTTCCGAATTATCGGGCAGCGTGAATGTGTCGCAATCGTTTTCAAGCGTCCACCACAACCACAACAAAAATTCGTTGCCGAGAAAGTCGGGGGCTTTGGAGTGTTGGTTTGTCCAGGCGAGGTCGCCATGAGGGACCGCTGGGACAAAGTTTGCTGGCACGAGGTCGTCGACTTCGGCATACAGGTCGTTTTCGATCGCCCACGCCTGCGCGATCGAACCGGAACTAATATGTCGCAGTTCGACGTTAAAGACGCGTTCGAGCAAATCGGCGCAGTTGCCGCTGGCGGTCCCGGCGGAACCACCAAAATAGAGCGTTTCTCGGGTGTGATCCCACAGCAGCGGAAATTGTTGCATTTTGCGATACTTGCCCGATGCCGCCTCGACTTCGCAACGCTGTTCGACCGCTTCTTTGGCTTCTTTTCGGCCCGCTTTGGACACCACACCGCTTGGACTATCTTTCGCCAATGCCAATAATTCCATCTGCAGCCAAGCTTTGCGGATGGCCGAGGGAATTTGGTTGGTATCAATGCGGACGCTGAAATGGACAGCTTGGTCGAGCACGTTCTTGCTAACGTCAAACTCTTGGTCAAACAGGTGGGCACCGCCGAGAAAACCGATATGAACATTCTCTGCGGATGCGGTTTGGTTATTGCCAGCAACGTTTTGGGCAAGAAGTTCGATTTGCTCGTCGCCAAATTCTGCGACTTCAAAACCACTGACACTGAATCTCTCGAATGCAAGGCTGCCGCCGAGGAATGGCATAAACGTTCCCATTATCAATTGAGGGCGTCCCTCGTCGATCGAGGGCAAACGGACAGGTTGTGTCCACCACTTATCGACCGCTGCCGGCAAAGAGTTTGCTGCTGATTCAAGAAGTCTCACGATGCGACCACGTGACACGATCGCGTCTGCTAGACTTTAAAGTGCGATACGGCACAGTTTGCCCAATCGCAAAAATTGTTCGGAGGGTGAACCGGGGGCGTAGTGGTGTACCCTCTCGCGGTAATTGACCTGCAGTTTTTAGGCGAATGGAGCTTCCAAGTTATGACGTCTCGATCTTCATGTGAGCAGTCCACCGTTACGTCGGTGGATGCTTATGCGGCGGAACCCGGTTTGCTGGTCGAAGACAATGTGCTTGTCCAGCAGTCGCTTCTGCATGCGTTGGAGATCATCGGGTTCCCGGCAAAGTCTGCGGCGGGCGGGGAACAGGCGATCGAAATGTTGCAACACACGCCGTTTCGTTTTGTCTTAATGGACGTGCAAATGCCAGGGATCAGCGGTATCGATGCGCTTGGAAGAATTCGCAAACTCGATGGGCCCAACAGCGATGTGCCTGTCGCCATTATGAGCGGGAACGATTCCGAATTGGCTGCCGCGATGGCGGCCGGAGCGGACGAGTTTATGACCAAACCAATTTCCGTTTCCGAACTGGGGAAAACGGTCCGCGATTTGGTTGCTCGTTCACGCCGGGAACGGGCAAAATAATTTCGCCCCAACAGAGGTCGCGAACGCGAGGGGGGGGGGCAAAACAAGAAAAATAGCGATGAGCGGACTCGAACCGCTGACCTAAGCCTTATGAAGACTCCGCTCTAACCGACTGAGCTACATCGCCGTGTGGGTGAAAAGTGTACCGGATTTGCTTCGGTTGAAAAAGCCGATGTAGTGACACCTTTTTTCGCATTTAGGATCGCGCTGTTTCACCCCAGTTTGGGTGATGCGGACTAAAGGGTTTAGTTCGCGACAGATCCTTGCTTGCTCACCAAAATTTCCGGAAACATTCACTTCCGATTTGCAGTTTTATAGTGCGATGAGGCGTCCTCGAAAAGGGCAGGTTTGCCAGGAAATAGGGATCTCCGGAGGATGACTCGCTTTTCCCCACCGTAGAAATCAAGATAGAGATGGCTTCATGATCGCAGAGATCTGATTTTTCAGCGATTTCTCGCGAGCGGGTTACGCGAATTTGAGGTTACATCGGCGTGGTCACACGATGACAAATAGAATGGCTTTGCTTGCCCTTGATCTGGTTCAATGAAGGAATCACGCATGAATAATGATCGTCCACCGCCCGTTTCGACGAACGACGCGGGGCAAGAAAATTTGCGTGATTGCATCGCGAACGCCGGCACCTTGGCTATCGCGGATGCGATGATCGTTGTCGATCAGATCGCGGTCGAGTTGGGCCGATTGCACCGCGGCGGTAAGGCCCATGGGGCGATTGGGCCGTCAAGCATCGTTCTGACCGACGACGGATTCGCCAAGATCGGCGGAGCTGAATTGGCGTCGCTTGGCCCCCATCGGGACGTCGATATCGCAGACGACTTCTGCGGATTAGGTTGGACGCTCCATTTCATGCTGACGGGATGCGATGCCATCCCGGGGACCTGCCAATCCGCAGGTGATGCCAAGGCGGCTGGGGGGACGTGGGTTCCCGGACAAAATGTTCTGGAAAATTCGCTCCGATGTTCGCCGGCCGCGATCGAATCCGTCGATTTGGGGGTGGTAAATCCCATATTTAGACGATTGGTTTCTCGAGATGAGACGCAGCGTTATGCTTCGGCCGAAGAGCTGAGATCCGACCTAAGACGGTTTGGGTATGAGCAGTGCGAGGCATTCTCGGACTGCGGCGAACCACAGCCGGCGGAAGCCGATTCGAGTCCTTTTCCCCGTTCGAAGAACTCAGGCAAGCGTCGTCATTGGGCCGCAGCCTTGGTGTTTGTTGCCGTCGTCGTTTTTGCCGCAGCGAGTTGCCACTATTGGCCGTGATGATCTAAAAGGACCGGGTTGGGGTGGGGTGAGTTTGAATTTTCCGCATCGATTTCGCCATGATTCTGGCGATTTCGCTCCCCCCACACGATGTGTGACCTATGTTTGCAATGGTCCGAGATCGAATCGTTTGCGTTTCCTAACGGCAGGATCGAATCGATTTCGGAGCGGTGGATCCAGCTGACGTGGCGAATGCTGTGTCGGTACTTTCTCGCAATATGGGGTTCGGTTTGATGGGGCAATCTTTTGCTGTTTTGAGTCCGGTTCCGTTGGCAACGGCAGATCCGGATAAAACGAAAACGCCGCGTTTGATGGTGGTCGATTGCGATGTGAATTTTGTCGAGTCGCAACGACGTGTCTTTCGTCCCTTCGATGTCGATTTTCTAGCCGCCTTTAATGGCAAACAGGCGTGCTGGCGGATCGTCACTGAGAAACCGGACCTGATCATCAGCGACACTCACACGCTGTACGGCGATGGTCAGAATCTTGTCCAGTGGTTGCAAGATAACACCGTCTTGCGGTCGATTCCCGTGATCGTCGCCTCCATCGATTCCGATGGGCATGATATCCGGTGTCAGCGAATGCAGCCCGCCGCAGACGAATTTGTAGCCAAGCCGATCGCATGTGATCAAATGCGGCAAGTCGTCAGTCGATATATTCCGCTGACGCTCAAGAAACCGCTGTAGTCGCCATTGGTTTCCTTCCGCCGAGACATGCTCGGCTTGAAACCGAATCGCATTCCTAATTGGCGACGAACGTCTTACCAGTAGATCCCAAAGTTGGGACCAATCTGTACCCCGCCTCGGTATCCGTACGGATAGGCGCCACCGTAGTAATAGGGGCGGCCTCCGTATTGGTAGTAGCGATACGGATAATACGATGGATAGCGATACACTGGGGGATAAGGCACTCGGTAGCGATAGCTGCGATTGTCTTGATAGCGATAGCGTTCGCCAGTCCAATCGTTGCTCAGGTGTGGCAGGTTGTAGGGGCGTTGGAAGTTGCCTTGGTTTCCACCGCCGTGATTGCCGTGATCATGGCCATCGTGGTCACCGTGGCCATGTCCTCGGCCGTCCCGCTGAACCACCAATTGGACAAAGTCGGCAGGGTTAAAATCATTGCTCGACAAGTCGTCTTCGGAATTGTTCTTTGTGTCGCGGTCACGGTTCTGCGGTTGGTCGCCACGGGGTTGGGGGGCCACTTGACTCTTCAGTTCGTCCATCTCCTTCTGCAGCGAACGTATTTGTGCTCGCATGTCGTCAATCATTTCTTCCATCACATCGGGGGCACCTTGATGCATCAGTGGCGGCATGCCTAGATCCAGCGGTTGGCTACCAAATGGCTGGTCTGCGGGGCCGCCGAAAGGTCGGCGGAACCATCGCAGTGGGGCGTTGCCGACCTGCCCAAGCGTCACGGCAATCTGTTGCTCTTCGTCGTCACGCTGTACCGTCAAGTTGACTTTTTCGCCCGGTTCAAGGTCGCGAACCTTTTCCACAAATTCGTCGATCGAAGTGACTTTGGTGTTGTCGATTTGGATCACCACATCACCGGGACTGAGGCCAGCCTTCTGAGCGGGGCTGTTCGGGTGAACTTGTTCGATTGCGACGCCTGATTCACCATTGTCGCGGTCTGCCAAAGCTACCCCCAGCCAAGCTTGACGACTGTTGGGCAACGTTTTTGCTTCCGCAGCCAAGGCGACCTGTTTGGTCATTTTTTGACCACGCCGCCACACGCTGACGTTGACAGTATCTTCGGCGCTGAGTCCCTCGATGACTTGTTTCAACTCCTTCGGGGTCGATACGGTTTTGTCATTGATGGCCAGGATATAGTCGCCACGCTCGATCCCGACCCGTTCGGCGGGACTGCCCGTGACAATGTCGTGGACGCACACGCCTTGGCCAGGGCATGATCCGACGAGCACGCCAAGTGCGGGGGAATCGCGGTCGATATGCTCTTCCGGATCGACTTGCGACGAGGCAGAGGAGGCTGCGGGGGCGGTGGTATTTGGGGCGGTGTTTTTCTGTGTTTCGGCGGTCTCTTGAGAAATTGCAGCGGCGCCCGATAGAGGCACCGTCACTGCACCGGCGATCAACCACGCGAGTGTTGATTTCGGGTAGGTTTTCATGGTCTTGAAATCCGTGAATGAAGAGTGAGTGTGCGAGAACAAACGATGATTTTGATCGTGCAAATCACGTTCCCGATGATGGGAAACCGAAACGCAAGGGATGCGTTCTTCAACTCGCATGCCATGACGATCCGTTTCCGAGCCCGGCGATCGGCAGAGGGTCACATTGGCCGCGCTTTTTCGCTCGGCAATTCCCTCTCACGCAGCCCAACGCCCGCTGCGGGGATCAACTATAATGTGGAGGCGATCGACGCATTGAACAATTGGAATCGGGTTTGGCGGAATCGGGTTTGGTAGAATCGCTCGTGGGCGGCGTTCCGTCGATTGGATCATTTTCAGCATGAAGGTTCTCGTTGCGGAAGACAGTTCGGTGTCCCGGATGCTGTTGGTCAATCACCTGCGGCGATGGAATTACACGGTCGTCGAGGCCGTCGACGGCGAGCAGGCGTGGAATCTGTTCCAGGAGCAGTCCTTTTCGCTAGTGTTGACCGACTGGATCATGCCGAACATGGACGGTCTCGATCTGATCCGCCGCATCCGCAGCTCGAAACATGCCGGGTATTGCTACCTGATTTTGCTGACCTCCAAGTCTGAAAAAGAGGACTTGGTCATTGCGATGGAGTCGGGGGCGGATGATTTTCTCGTCAAACCCTGCGACCAAGAAGAGTTGCGAGTCCGGCTTCGCGAAGGGGAGCGGATCATTCGGCTGGAACAGGAATTGGCGGAGCAGAACCGGCAATTGCGAGAGACGCAGGCGGCGTTGGTCGAGAGCGAAAAACTAGCCAGCCTTGGTCATCTCGCCGCCGGTATGGCACACGAAATCAATAATCCAATCGCCTTTGTCACCAACAATCTTGCCGTGCTTCGTCGCGATCTCAGCGACATCGTTCAGCTGGTCGACAAGTACGAAGAATTGCGTCCGTTCATTCAAGGGGCGCCCCCGCCGCTGCTCGAGGAGCTTTCGCAGCTGCAGGAGGACTGTGACATCGGGTGGTTGAGAGAGCATTTGCCACAGCTGCTACAATCATCGACCGAAGGTTTGTCACGTGTTCGTGATATCATCATGAATTTACGTGACTTTGCGAGGTTAGATCAGGCGTCCGAAGACCAATTGGAACTTCGTCTCGCCATCGAATCGACCCTGCAGGTGCTGAATCTTCAGATCCAAGAAAAGCAGATTCAGGTCCAAGCACAACTCGATTCGGACGCCACGGTGCAGTGCCGACCTGATAAAATTCATCAAGTGATTTACAATGTGGTGCTCAATGCGATCCAAGCGAGTGAGGTGGGATCGGTCGTGAAAGTTCGCTTGGCGAGCGATCCCGATTGGATCCGTATCGAAGTCCAAGATTACGGATGCGGCATGGATGCTCAAACTAAAAATTCCGTCTTCGAACCATTCTTTACAACCAAACCGGTTGGCACGGGGACGGGGCTTGGTATGGCGGTTAGCTACGCGGTGGTCCGTGACCACGGTGGTTCGATTGCAATCGAAAGTGAGTTAGGGCAGGGAACGACGGTACAAATTAAATTGCCTCGAGTGAATCAAGGTACCGGTTAACGACATACGTAGAAGCAGGCGGAACAACGAATGGCCAAGTCGCACTCGATTTTGATTGTCGATGATGAACCTGATGTCCTTTTCTCGTTGACGGGGCTATTGCGACGTGATTTCACCGTCCATACGGCCACCAGCGGGACGGAGGCTCTTCAGATCATGGAAGAGCACCCGGTGCATGTGATCATGACGGACCAACGAATGCCGTCGATGACAGGATCCGAATTGATGCAGAAGGTGCGGAATGCTCACCCCGAAGCCATTCGAATTATCTTTACCGGGTATGCGGACACGCGAGCGGTTGTCGATGCGATCAACCAAGGCGAATTGTACCGCTATATCACCAAACCATGGGATCCCGATGATTTGCTTGAAATGCTAAAAGAAGCGGCTCTGCGGCACGACGCCATCGACGCCCAGGCGGAACTGATGCACTGTTTAAGCGACTATTTTGATGATGCCGACAGCGTCGCGGGCGCCGTCGATGACGCCAAACTTGACGACGATACGCTCGATCGTTTCAAGTCTCAAACGACGAACCTTCGTCAATCCCTGCAACGTGCAAAGGTTGATGATGAGTGATCGGCAACTTGCACCCTTGGTCGTTTTGATTGATACAGCTGCCTGTTGTTGGCATGCGGCGACTTTCGACTCGTCCGGCAATCCCATTCCGTTACTACGCAGTGACGAAGGGAATTTGGATCCGTATCTCGGACAACCGTTTGACGAGCAGATTTCGTTTTTGCGTCACCGTATCGCAGGAGTGCTGCAGCGCGGGTGCGATCGTCTGTTCGCACGCCAGATGAAAGCGAGTCATTTTGTCTTGATCGCCGATGGCAACTTTCCCGAAGCCGACGAAAGTGTCACGCCACGGTTGGCCGAGCACTTTGTCCAGTGGATGATGAATCCGCCGGTGGTGTACCTGCGTGCTCCCCAAGGGTTCAACGTGCAGGACGCCGGAGATCTCGAAGTCATTGCCGGAGACTTTCC
>NZ_JBFHFD010000156.1:0-14964 GCF_041583735.1 Novipirellula sp. | reverse complement strand
GTTGTCCTACATGCACAACGAACCGATTCATCGCAAGTACCATCAAAACGAGCTGACGTTTAGTCTGATCTATGCCTTCACCGAAAACTTTATGTTGCCGCTGTCGCACGACGAAGTGGTGCACGGCAAGGGATCGCTGATCAGCCAGATGCCAGGCGACATGTGGCAGAAATTTGCCAACCTGCGTTTGTTGTATTCCTACATGTGGACGCACCCGGGTAAGAAGCTGTTGTTTATGGGGGGCGAATTCGCTCAGTGGAGCGAGTGGAATCACGATGATGGTCCTGATTGGATCCTGTTGGATTTCGCCACCCATCGAGGCGTGCAGCAGTTGGTCGCCGATTTGAACAAGGTTGTGATCGAGAACCCTGCACTACATCAACTCGATTTCAGCGGCGAGGGGTTCGAGTGGATCGATTGCATGAATGCCGATGAGAGCACGTTGGTCTATTTGCGAAAGGGGCTCGATGGTACGCCGCCGATTTTGGTGTGCAGCAACTTCACTCCCGTGGTTCGCAAAGGTTATCGCGTGGGAGTGCCGGCGAGCGGTTTCTGGAAAGAAATTTTCAACAGTGACGGGGAAGCATACGGCGGATCAAACGTCGGTAATTACCCCGGTCGTGAAACGTTCGGCGAAGGCCACCATGATCGCCCTGATAGCATTTCGGTCGACCTGCCACCGTTGGCGACCGTCATGTTTCGCTTGGAGGAGTAATCGCACGAGCGAGTTGATTTTTAGCGGAGCGGCAAGCGGTCGCCGCCCGCTCTGAATCGACGTGTCGACTCGCGGCAAGCGGACGACGCCCTCCACCGCGTGGCGCACTGCTGCAAAAGTCGATGCACCGGGATCACGCCGCGACCGCCAGCAATCGTGTCGTGGCCAACCGGTGTTTAGTCCCCCCTCTGCGGGTTTGCAAATTCGACTTTTCCGATTATTCCGTTCATGACGGTTTTTCGGACTGCCGATTTAGACAGTAACTGGGTCTATGCGCGGCCATGTCGAGCGTTTCGGCGACATTTCCGTAGACAGCACTGTGAAACACGAAATTCACGCTGCGTACTGGCCCTAGATTACTCGTTCGTTTTTGAGGGATCAGACATGCCGCGTTGTGTTTCACGCCGTACTTGGATTGCAACAGCCACCACGGCGATGATCGCCGTCGGTACTGCGGACGTTTTGCTCGCACAAACACCCACGATTGCCAATGCGCTGGGGCATCCTTCGTTTCCAAGTCGTGTCATCCGCTTGCAGCCGATCGGCGATCGCACGACGCCACCGGTCGTGACCGCGGTCGCAGCCGATCCACGCGGCGAACTGCTGGCCGCAGCAGGAGACGATTTTGGGATTCGTATCATCGATGTTGCGACGCTCAAAGTGCAGCACACGCTCGAGGGGCATCGAGATCTGATTCGCAGTTTGTCGTTTGATAATGTTGGCGATTCGCTGGTTTCCGCCGGGAACGATGGCCAATTAATCATTTGGGATCGCAAACGATCGTTTGAAATTGGCCAGCGGATGCAGGGGACTCCGGCGCTGGCCTGTGTTTGTTTTGCTCCCGATGGAACCAAGATCGCCGCTGTCGGATTCGACCCCAAAGTTTTCATCATTGGCGCGATCGGCAACGAAACCCCCAAATTCTCGTGCGATTGCAACGATCTTCGCAGTGTTGCCTATCGCGATGATATGCGAGTTTTGGCAGTCGGAGGTCGCAGCGGGGATCTGCATCTGTTCGATCCGCAAACCGGCAACTTGATCGCGGAACCGCACTTGCATTCAGCCCGGATTCGTGACATCGCGTTTCATCCGCATAGCAACAATGTGATCACAGTGGCCGAAGACGGCGTCGTGACGGTTTATGACACCTTGAATCAAAAGAAAATCCATAGCATTGCCGTCACGTCGGGGCGTCTGTTTGCGATCGCGACCATCGATAGTCAACATATTGCCGTGGCGGGATCCGATAACGTCATCCACATTGTCAATACGGATACCGGCGTCATCCGCCACCGGCTCGATGGCCATGTCGGGACGGTCTCGACGCTGACCGCAACCGGCGGACATTTGTTTTCAGGTGGGTTTGATGCCACGCTTCGACGATGGAGTCTGGATGAACTGCATCGCTCGGGCAGCCGCATCGCGGAGGGAACGACCCCGATTGAACGGTAGCCCTCACGGACCGGCTCGCAGTCTGTCCTAAGTAGAAAAAATACAACCCATCATGAGCCGCCTTTCGCACTGCGAAAGTTTGCTCAATCGTTTCTCTCGCGGAAGCGAAAGAAACGATCCTATTTGTTCATCGCACACGGAGGTGCCTCGGGTGATTTGGAAATCAAAACGCAGCCGATCGATCCAAAGCAATACACGGACCAAGAACGTCAAACGACGAATGTTGACGTCCGAGAAGCTTGAGAGTCGTCGATTGTTCGCGGCCGATCCCATTCACGTTGGCGTCGTCTATATCGAGACCGATTATTTGGAATCGGATCAAGACGTCGGTAGCGACTCGCGAGGCGACCGTTTTATCCTTTCGTTCACTGGCGGAGCGGCTGGTACGGAGTTGAATGAACTTCGCATCCGCACCGACAAAGACAACGATGGAATCTCCGTCGGTGACTTGATCTATGACACCGAACTCGGCGGCCGTGGCAAGAACGGCGCTCATAACTTTCAAATCGTTCGTATTCTGACCGCCGACGGGCACACGGTCGAAGCAACCGCCGAAGTCGAAGATGGCGGCCAAGAATTGGTGCTGCGATTGTCGGGATTCCGAGCTGGGGACCGTTTGGAATTCTCGATTGATGTCGATGAAGTGCTACGCAACCTACCGGATCTGGATCAGTTCAATAGCCGCTTGGATGTGATCGCGTCGGGGCAAGAGTTCCAGGACTCGATTCTCGAAGCGACCTTTAACGCCCCGCACTACGAGACATCACACGCAGATGCGGTCTTCTTAAATGACTACGGCGATCCTGCGAAAGATCACAATCTGAATTTGCCTCCCGACGAAGGGACCGGCGCCGACAGTCGTCCGAACCGCTCCGCGGCAGCCGTCGCGACCACGGGCCAGATCGCAAAACCAATCTCGATCGCGGGCCAGGTCTGGTTGGACAACAATTTGAACAAGACCCGCGACGCTGGCGAATCGGCGGTCGCGGGCGTGACAATTACGCTGTTCAAATGGGATGAAGCCACCAATCGCTACGTCGATACCGGGCACCACACGACGACCGATGGCGATGGACAATACGTCTTTCCTCGTGCGTTGGGACTTGTCCCCGGACGCTACCGCATTGTCGAAACCCAGCCCGATGGGCTGTTCAGCGTCGGCGCCATTCCGGGGGCTGTCGACGGCGTTGCCAGCGGTCGCGTGGAATCGATCGATGTGTTAGCCGATATCGATATTCCGCTCGGTGATACCGACGCGGTCCGCTACGACTTTGCCGAAGCCCAAGCGGCGTCGGTGTCTGGCTATGTCTATCGCGACGACAACAACGATGGTCACAAGGACGTGGGCGAAACCGGGATTGCTGGGGTTCGCGTTCAATTGGTTCCGATCAACACGATCTCGGCGCAATCCGCAGTGACCGTGACCACCGCCGCGGACGGTTCCTATTCGTTTAACGGCTTGGCACCGGGGACTTATAAAGTCATCGAAGTCGACCAGCCCGGCTACTTGAACGACGGTCTCGATACGCCCGGAACGATCAATGGCCGCGTCGTTGGACGCGCCGAAAACCCCGGCGATGCGATTCATGACATCGTGTTGGCAGGGGCCAGCGACGGTGTGAATTACAACTTTGGCGAAACGCCGTTTGGTTCGATCACCGGTTTCGTCTACTTGGTGGCACCTGGCGAAGATTGCGAAGGCCCCCACGACGCTCCGGGCAACAAGCCGCTCGAAGGCGTCCGTGTGGTGCTGCAGGATTCCTTCGGTACGATCATTGCCGAAACTCGCACGGCGGCCGACGGAAGTTACGAGTTTGATGAGCTGCCAATCGGAAACTACCGGATCGTTGAATACACACCGGCGGGACTCCTTGATGGCGGTGCCCATGTTGGTGTTGTCGACGGTTCCGCCTCGGGGACCGCGGTCGGTGGCGGGTTGATCCAAGAGATCACGATGACCGCCAATGGGCGTGGTGTTGAGTACAATTTCTGCGAGATCGCGCCGGCGACAATTAGCGGTTATGTTTATCACGACCGCAGCGATGATGGCAAACGCGACGGTGGCGAAGAAGGCATCGCCGGAACCACGGTTTCGTTGATCGACACAAGTGGCAAGGTCGTCGCTACCGCCGTCACCGATGTAAATGGACGTTACGAGTTCAAGGGGATTGTTCCCGGCGTCTATCGCTTACTTGAATCACAACCCAATAATTATTATGACGGGAAAGATGCTGTCGGCACGGTCTCGGGAACACGCGTCGGACAACTCGGAAACGACGGCGATTCGTTGGTCGATATTGAGCTAAAGCAGGGTCAAGGCGGAGTCGAGTACAACTTTGGCGAATTGGTCGGGGCGACGCTTTCAGGCCGAGTGCATGTCGACGCCGATGATGATTGTGATTACGACGAAGGCGAGATCACTCCGTCGGGCGTCGTGATTCGCTTGATCGACGTTAACGGAAACGAAGTCGCTCGGACCACCACCAATGCCGAAGGCAAGTATTCGTTCACCAACATCGCGCCGGGCGAATACACCGTGATCGAAGGGGTGGTGGACGGCTACTTCGAAGGCACCTCGCACGCGGGTTCAGCCGGTGGCGTGGCCGATCCGCCCAACCGGATCAGCAAGATCACGTTGGCATCGGCCGAGGTCGCCGTGGATTATGATTTCTGTGAACGTCCACCCGCGGAAATCAGCGGCGTCGTTTACGACGATCGCGACAACGACAATCGCCGCGATACGGGTGAAGCCGGAATCGGCAACGTGTTGGTGGAATTGTTCAATAGCGATGGCGAAAAAGTGGCGTCCACTCGCACCGACGCCAACGGAGCGTACCGGTTCACGTATCTGCCAGCCGGATCCTATACGGTTCGCGAAATGCAGCCGACCGGATGGTTGCAAGGGGGACAACAAGCCGGTTCCGGTGGCGGTAATGACTCGGTTGACGATGTCATTTCAAGCATTCCAATTGGCTGGGGCGATCGGTTAACCCAGTACAACTTTGGCGAACTGATGCCCGGTTCGATCAGCGGCGTGGTGTATGTCGACAGCAACGGCGATTGTGTGCGTGATCCCGACGAAGCCCCGATCGCCGGGGTAATGATCGAATTACGAGACGGCAATGGTCAAGTCCTGGGACGCACCACTACCAACGTAAACGGACAATACAGTTTCGAAGGTTTGCGTCCCGGCGAATACCAAATCTTTGAAGAGCAACCTGATGGTTTCTTCCAAGGTGGCCAAGTCGTTGGCAGCGGTGGTGGAGTCGTGCTAGACCAAGACCTGCTTGGCATGACCTTGATGGCCGGCGCCAATATTGTTGATTACGATTTCTGTGAATTGCCACCGGGGTCAATTAGTGGTGTGGTCTACATCGATGCCGACGGCAACTTCCAACGGGACACTGGCGAAAGCCCGATCCGTGGTGTGAAAATCGAGTTGCGAAATGAAAAGGGCGTCATCGTGGCGACCACCGTCACGGATGCCAACGGCCGCTACTTGTTCGAGGGGCTGGCACCAGGCAACTATCAGATTTTTGAACAACAACCGACCGGCTTTTTCCAAGGGGCGCAGCATATCGGTAGCGGTGGTGGCACGATCATCAGCCAGGACTTGACCGGACTGAAACTGTCCGCGGGCAATGACGTTGTCGATTACAACTTTGGTGAACTGCCACCCGGATCGATTAGCGGCGTCGTGTACATCGATGCGGACGCGGATTTTCAGCGTGATTCTGCTGAAGCAACGATCGCAGGTGTGAAAGTCGATTTGCGAGACGGCAACGGAAACGTGGTGGCGACCACCGTGACCGATGCTAATGGACGCTACCGATTCGAAGGCCTCGCCCCTGGCGACTATCAAATCTTTGAACATCAACCCGCAGGCTATTACCAAGGCGGCCAACACATCGGCAGCGGCGGTGGTAACATCCTCGGCGCCGACTTGACAGGGCTGAAACTTGCCACCGGTCGCAACGTCGTCGATTATGACTTTGGTGAATTGTTGCCCGGTTCGATCAGCGGCTACGTGCATGTCGATAGCAACGGTAACTGCACCTACGAAGAAGGCGAAAAGCCGATTGCCGGGGTGCGTGTCGAATTGCGTGACGAAGAGGGCAACCGGATTGCCGAAACGACGACCGATGCCAGCGGATTGTACCGCTTTGGCAACTTGCCACCGGGACGTTATCACATTGTCGAAATTCAACCCGACGGCTTCTTCCAAGGTGGACAGAGTATCGGCAGCGGCGGCGGCGAAGTGATCGGTGACGATCATCTGGCACTCGATTTGCTCGCTGGGGCCAACGTCGTCCATTATGACTTCTGCGAACGCGAACCCTCGACCATTTCAGGTTCGGTATGGAAAGAGACCGATTTAGACCGCGTTTTCAATTCGGGCGATATTCCGCTTGGTAATATTCTGATCGAGTTGTTGGACGAAGTGGGCAACCGAATTGCACAAACACGTACCGATGCGTTTGGTAACTACGAATTTAATAACCTCGCGCCGGGCATCTACTCGGTGCACGAACATCAGCCCGTCGATTTGTTTGACGGCGGAGCGTTGCCTGGATCCGCGGGCGGCACCGTGACCGGCGATGACCTGATCAGCGGGATCAAACTGACCGGCGGCACCAACGCAGTGGACTATGATTTTCCGGAAGTTCCCCCCGCGACGATCTCGGGCTACGTGTTCCAAGACGGTTCGGCGATTCCGGCAAACACACCACCGAACGCCGAAGATTTGCGTGATTACAAAGACGGATTGTTGACCGATGATGACTTGCGAATCGGCGGCGTGACTCTTGAACTGAGAAATGTGCTCGGCGAAGCCTTCACATCCGACCGGGCACTCGCGGGCGTCTATCCCGATGGCGTGATCCGTGTCACGACCGATGAATTTGGTTTCTATGAATTTACCGGACTTCGTCCTGGTACCTACAGTGTTTATCAGGTGCAACCCGACAACTTCATTGACGGTCTGGATACTGCTGGTTCCACCGGCGGCGTTGCGGTTAACCCGGCGGACGTTCTCGACCAAGACGATGCCATCCGTATCCAGACATTGGCACTCAGCGAAGCGACGGATCCACGCGATGACGCAATTTTGTTCATCAATTTGGGGGCGGGGGGATCGAGTCGCAGCAATAACTTTAGCGAGATCGCGATCACTGAACCTGCGATCCCTCAACTGATCGAAGATCCGATCGAAGACATTAAAGTCTATGCACCGATTGAGACATTCGATCCTTCGATTCGCTTGGTTGGTTTTGGTGAGATTCAATCGATCCGTCGACCCATGATCGCGGATGATGAATGGGCGGTGTCGTGGCACCTCAGTGTGATCAACGGGGGCTTCCCCGGAGGATCGGCGCAGGATGGTTCGGCAGTGATCAAGACCGTCGGGGCAACCTCGATGCAAGAGAACTGGACCGAGGGCGAGCACACCTCAGGTCGCTGGGTGATCGTCAACGCCGATGGCGAAATGATGGAGATTGCCAATCGCTTGACCATGGGGGAAAAAGATGCCGTCGCCTTGACCGGTGACTTTGACGGCGACGGCAAAGACGAAGCAGTGCTGTTCGTCAACGGACATTGGTTTGTTGATTTGAACGGGGATGGACGTTGGGACGAAGGGGACATGTGGATTAAGCTGGGTACCGAGCTGGATCGGCCGGTCGTCGGCGACTGGGATGGTGACGGCAAAGACGACGTCGCGATTTTTGGACGTCAATGGCACCGTGACCCGCAACGTATCAAAAAGGATCCGGGGCTTCCCGATCCCGAAAACAGACGGCGTCGCGAATTGTCGGCCGCAGAATTGGCCAAACATGTTGACGACCGTGGCGAAGATCGTGAGCGATTTTTGCGTCGGGGCAACGATGGCAACTTGCGTGCCGATGCCGTCGATCATGTGTTCCAGTACGGTGAACAAGTCGACACCCCGATCGCAGGCGATTGGAATGGCGACGGCATTGATCAGATTGCCGTTTTCCGCGGCGGTACATGGATGCTCGATACCGATGGCGATGGACGCTGGACTCGTAACGACGAGAAAGTCGAATTTGGACGCGCTGGTGACGAACCGATTGTCGGTGACTTTAACGGCGACGGGATCGACGAGATCGGAGTCGTACGCGGCGATGTGTGGATCATCGATACCGACGGCGACCGCAAGATCACCAGCAACGACCTTCAGATCGAAGTGCCACGCCCTAGCGGAGACAGCCAGCCCGTAGTAGGCGACTGGGACGGCGATGGTCGGGATGAGGCCGGGTACTACGACGAAGCGGCCTAGAAGAGGCGTGAGGGCCGTTTTTGACGGTCCTGCGCCCATCCGCTAGCGAAACGCCGCCGCGAAACCGAGACTTGCGGCCAAGCGGCGAACATGAACGCGGTAATCTCGTACCAAATCCGCAATATGCTTCGTCGGTGGAGAGGTCATTGCCCTGAAGGCCAAACGACAAGCTCACCCCCCCAATATCCGACGTCACGACCATCGTTTCAGCGGCCCAGCACGCGAAGCTCGCTCCGAATCGGAGCTTCCATGAGCGAATTTGCGGCCGGCAGCGGGTCGGTTTATTCGGTCTCTAACGTCTGCGCCATCCGCGCCGCTGAAGCTTCGGATTTCTGAAAAGCTGCATTCGCAGTTGCATCTAAATTTTGTCGTACAGTTTGACGGAACGTTTGTCGTTGGTGTCCGCAAGGGCGGCACCCGCGTTCCGTATTCGTTCATGACATGATGTTGCGTTGTTGTCGTTGCAAGTCATGCTGCCCGAACGAGACGTGCGTGCTGGCGGGGTAGGACTTGGCTGAATGAATCTGCGACTGAAAATATTGCTGTCCTTGATCGCGGTCTTTATCACCTATGTGGTGATTGACACCGCGATCCATCAATACGTGGTGATGCCACGCTTCGTCGCTCTCGAACAATTTCAGGCGACCAAGGATTTGCAGCGTTGCCACGCCAGCATCCAACGGGACGTCGATAATTTGCACTTGGTCCTAGACCTGCCAACCGATTGGGACTCGCTGCAAGATTACGTCGATCAGACGCGGGAATGTTTTCAGCGACGCAGCCAAAGCAGACAATCGTATTCGGATCGTCATCTGGACATGTTTGCGGTTGTCAATCACGACGGCAAAGTCGTCTGGCAATCGATCCATCCGCCAAGCCACAAGCCGCAATTCAACCACCAAAAACAAGCCAGGATCACATCATTTCCCAGTGACGATTGGACGTCTGGGCATCCCGTGATCGCGGCATCGCTTTCCGCATCGGCATCCGATGCGTCGGAAACACGCGGGGTCATCATGACCGAAGCAGGTCCGATGATCGTGCTGGCACGCTCTATCACTCGTGACGAGGACGATCACGTGGAAGGTGCGGTCGTGGTCGGTCGCTTCTTGGATCGTCAAGCGATTGCAGCAAAAGCGGAACAGACCGACGTTGCTTTCCAAGTTGATGCGATTGATCCATTAACGGTGGCCTCACACCAAATCGTGCCGGTGTCCATGCGTAACGGTGTGGACCAGAGTAACGGTGAGGGCCAGAGAAACGAGGCGACCGCAGCACCGATCTCGATTCGTGAAGTCGACGAAGAGAATCTCGTCGCGCAAGGGACGTTGTTTGACATTCAAGGCAATCCCGTATTGTCGACGTATGCATTGGTCCAACGCAACATTTCCCAAGAGGGCCGGATCGCAATGCACTATGCGATTGGTTCGCTCGTCGCAGCCGCCTTTGTCGTGCTTTCGATCTTGTTGCTGTTGTTGCAGCAAATCGTGATCAATCCGCTGAACCAATTGTCGCAACATGCCACGCGGATGGGAGAAACCGGGAACTTTTCGGCTCGCTCGGAAATCAATCGCAATGACGAGTTTGGTGATTTGGCAACCAATATCGACACGATGGTCGGGCGTCTAAAACAGTTATGCAGTTCAAATCAGCAATTGCACGTTGAGATCCGCCAACGCAAATCGGCGGAATCCGAACTGCAGCATGCCGCGACCCATGATTCGCTGACCAATCTGCCGAATCGGACGCACTTGAAACAAATGCTCGAGTCGCGATTCGCCAATCGTTCCTTTTGTACAGGGAATTGCGATGCGCTGATTTTCTTGGATCTGGATAACTTCAAAATCATCAACGACAGCCTCGGACATGCCGTTGGCGACGAGTTGTTGGTTGCGATCGGCGAACGATTGCAAGCAGCGGTCGATGCCGTTTCACGCAGCGCGGAAACGAAAACCAAAAATTTGGTGGCGCGACTTGGTGGCGACGAATTTGTGATCTTCCTCGGCAATGTCGCAAGCGAAGAGGTGGCGACCGAATTCGCCGAACAAATTCGCACCAACCTGATCGGCCGCTACACCGTCAGCGGTCACGAATTAACGCTCGGAACCAGCCTTGGGATTGCATTTTCGAACGATTCGGTGACCACGCCCGAAGAATTAATGCGAAACGCCGATCTGGCGATGTACCGCGCCAAGTTCAGCGGAAAACAGTGTTTGGCGGTGTTCGACCACGCCATGCACGAATCGGTCCTGAAGCGACTCGAGCTCGAAGAAGCGCTGCGTACCGTGCTGAAAGACGGGGGACTGCGATTGGTCTATCAACCCATCTTCGATATCGATACGGGAGTCATTGTCGGACTCGAATCGCTTGTTCGTTGGGACCACGCAACTAAAGGTTTAATCAGTCCCGCCGAGTTTGTTCCGGTTGCCGAAGAAATCGGTTTGATCGTGCCTATTGGTCGCTGGATCCTCGAAGAAGCATGTCGCACCATTCATCGGTTAAATGAAGCCCGCGGTGACGGCCCTCCCATCTCGATCGGCGTGAACGTGTCCAAACGACAACTCGCCGATGCGGGTTTCGTGGACCTGCTAAAAGACGTCCTCGAAACCGAGAACGTATCACCGAATCAGCTAAACCTCGAGATCACCGAATCGATGATCATGGATAGCCCCGAGCAAATCGTTGATTGTTTAAGCGAGATTCGTAACCTTGGCATCCGCTTGCACATGGATGACTTCGGCACCGGTCATTCCTCGCTTAGCTGTTTACATCGATTCCCGATCGATGTGTTGAAAATCGATCGATCGTTTGTTTCGACGATGGAGGTCGGTGACGATTACGAATCGATCATCCATGCGATCATCACATTGGCTCACAATTTGGATACCCGAGTGATTGCCGAAGGGATCGAAACCACGCGTCAACTGCAGCAGTTGCGTGATCTGAAATGTGACTTTGGACAAGGCTATTTGTATAGCAAGCCAGAACCAATCGAAGATTTGCAAGAATTGTTGTCGGCGATTGTCAACCGACCAAGACAAGATCCACAATTCGGATTTGCCTCAATCGACTCGACCTTCTCGATGCTCGCCCCGCACTAGAGAGAGTGGCGAGTATGACGAGCTTCCGAAGCCCCAATGATCACGGGCGGCAAGACGATTGCGGACGCGATGGTTTGTTCCGAGCTAAAACGCGGTTCGTGGTCGACCCCAGCGAAGCGTGTCGTTGTTTTCTGCCGTTTGCTCTGCGGGCCGGTTCAAAGGTTCGGTACTTGGTACCGGCGTCGTGAAACGTCGTGCACCTTGAAACGCGGGCTCCATCGCCGTATAGGGTTGATGCTCGGCCGATGGACGGTTCTGCTGCTCGAATGCGTTGACCGTCGTTGCACCTTGTGTCGAGGGTGCTAGTGGTTGCAATGCCGGGGCCGGTTGGAATGCGTTGGCGTTGGCGACGGAGCTGAATTGGTCGCCGCTGGAACCATATTGCGAATCCGAACCGTATTGTGACTGAGGGGCCATGTCCGACGCGTTGATGTTGCGGTCTCGTTCGGAGATTGGAATTGGCTGTGGATTGTATTGCGGACTGGTTTGATACTCGGCCGGTGCACGATGCGGAGCCAAATTGATCCGGTTGCCATTGTCCACTGCAGGCGGATAGTAACCGCGGCTCATCGTATTCAATGTGTTCGTTTGCATCGGAGCAGCGTAGGTTGTCGCCGGAGCCACGGTGTAGGGAGTCTTCGGGGCGCCCGTCAAATCGTGAACTTGCATTCCGTTAAACCGAACGCGGGGCACCGAGTCGACCGCGTCATATCCCGATCCGGGATTACCGTTGTTTGGATTTGCAAACGTGCCGGAGACCGTATTGATTTGCGACCGGGTTTCTTGCCAACTCGCGGTGGCCACGCCTGAGCCGATGGCTTGATCACCGTAGGCATTGCCCGAGACTTGTGCGAGCTGTGGTGGTGCGGTTGGTTGCAACCCCGAAGCGGGTGAAGGGTTTGACGAGAACGAATCAAACGGTTGGGCACTGAGAGGCGATTGGAACGGTGCCACGTTGGCTTGTCCGTAGGGGACAAATCCCGCAGGTGCACCGTTAGGATTCTGGAATGAATTGTTGGGCGGTGGTGGCACTCGCGTGGAAGCTCCCAGCGGGCTGATCGCCGAACTGGCTCCCATGCCTCCGATCGGTGCAGGCGTAAGTCCAACCGGGGCCATGGGGCCGACCGGTGTGAGCGGTCCGCCCGCAGTCGGGCCAGTCGTTTGCCTGCAGCCAACGCTGGTTAACGCCAACGCAAACATGCAGGTTCCGAGGCAAAGTTGTCGCATGTCGAACACCGAGAGAATCGAAGGAAATTGGTTCTGACTTGGACCTTTAACAAAAATAAGAAAATTCACGAAATACCAATGCCGTGATTTTCTTGTCAGTAAATGCCGTCCGTGATCCGTCGATGGGGGATCAAATGCCGAGAAACAATGCGACGGGCCACAAAAAGAGGTTTTGTGACGCAACAAGAGAAGTCGTAAAACGAAAAGAGCTGGCAACCAAATCGCAATCGTTGGCTGGCCAGCTACTTCTATTTTGTTCGCCCCGCGACGGGGGCGATCGGAAAATCGTCAAAACCCAGTTGGGTTTTTAGATCATTTCTTTCAGACCCTTCAAAGGTCGGATCGAAAGCTTCTTGCTCGCTGGCTTAGGATTCAACCAGATTTCGCTGCCGTCGGCAGGATTACGGCCTTTTCGCTTTGGCTTTGCAGGAACGTCCTTGAGGATGATTTTGCAAAGACCTGGGATTGCGAACTGGCCTGGGCCACCTTTGCTGATCGCTTTTTCGATTTCAGCGGTCAACGCGTCGAAGACGGCAGCAACGTCCTTCTTCGTCAATTCGGTCGCTTCAGAAATGTTAGCCAAAATCTGAGTCTTGGTCGGAGCCTTTAGTGGGGCTGCCTTGGGTGCGGCTTTAGCCATGTGCAACAACCTTCTTATCACAGGGTGAGAGTAGTCTGGGTTGAGCTTGATAGCTCGATGTTTTCAATAGGGCAAAGTGTTATGTCGGCCATGCCACTGACGCAACCCGGCTTTGCCCAAAAAAGCCCACGTTTTTCAGTGTTTTCTGCAATAGGGGCGTTTTTAGACCCCAATCACGGCTGGAAACGGGGTTGCACAGGGGGGCCTAGCATCAGCCCCTGTGCTGTCAATGGTAAACTTTATTTTTCCGAAAAATACGCACTTTTACGGTTTTCCAGCTCCAGAACCGGTGCGAATCGCCAAATCGCGGGCGGCCGAAAACGAAAACCGCCGCCGATTTTTTGACGAAATCGGCGGCGGAGAATGCCGTTTTAAAGCGCGCTGCGGCCTACAGATCCGCAGCGATGGCCGCATCGATCGCTTGATCGACGAGCGGGTTTTCAGCCGTCGCTTGCTCTGCGATCGCGTCACCCGATTTGGAAATCCGAGTCAACTCGGACGCGACTTGACTCATCGCATCATCGACGGCGTCCACGTTCGCGGACACGGCGGAGGAGCTCGCTAACTGAGAACGTAGCAACGATTCGCCTACCCACGCGTCGTCACCACTGCTGACCCCGATCGTCCCCGCGTCACCTTGACTGGCCGCCAGCGAAGCGGCACTGGTGTTCGACTCGACGAATTCGCCCTGAGCTGCACTTGAGGACGAACCCGTACTTGAGGATTCCGTAGTGCTGGTCGCGGTTGCCGCCGTAGCGGTGTCTGCCGCAAACGTAACGTCCTTCTCTTCGACGCTGATTCGGTACAGCTGCATTCCGCCGGACTGACCCAGCGATTGCACCCGTCGGTCCGCGGTCGTCGGCAACGTGGCCTTGACCTGCGACGTCGTCACCGAGCCGGTCGAGGATGTCGTGGTCTTGGTGCCGCTGATCGTCAGATTCTTGCTGGTTGAATCCAATGCAACCGTCGGATTGGTAATTGTCTTGACCGCCGATGTGGGGACAACCACCGCGTTCGTGCTGCCAGGCTCCACCGCGACTAACAACGACTGCTTCGGTGTCGATCCCAACCATTCACGGATCGTGATGAATTCGGGACGAAGGCGTCCGAGCGAGATGTCGATGGTGGTGTCACCATCCTCAGGCAAACTTGTTACCGTGATATTCTGAGCCGCCGATCCGTTGTCAAAGAACGGCAGTGACGGAATTTGTAACTGGTACGTGCCCGGCAAAATGTCCTTGAACGAAGGCTTATCACCGGTGAATGACAGTGGAATCTCAACGGCAGTGTTGGAGTCGTCGGTGCCCGTCAGCTTGATGCCGCTGATCTGGCTCGGATCCACGTCGGTGGCCAAGAAGTTCAGCAACACGTCGCGTGGCACAAAGTCAAAGACTTCGACCGTGATCGTGCCGGTGCTGGTCAAACCGCTGCCGTCGTTGACGCGGTAGGTAAACGTGTCGGTGCCTTTGAATCCGGTCGCCGGTTTGTAGAAAATGGTGCCGGTGGTGGCATCGATGCGAACGGTTCCGCC
>NZ_JBFHFD010000155.1:0-14967 GCF_041583735.1 Novipirellula sp. | reverse complement strand
GCGGTGACGGTGCGAATCAGAATGTTGAATTCAGCATGTCCCGAACAACTGATGTATCCCATCGATCCACAGTAGGGGCCTCGGCGATCGGGTTCCAGCTCTGCGATCGTCCGCATCGCTTCGATCTTGGGAGCTCCGGTGACGCTGCCACCGGGGAAACATGCTTTCAGTAAATCGATCACATTGCAATCGTCTCGCAGCGTTCCCTCGACAATCGAAACCAGATGCTGAACGAACTGATACCGTTCGACTTGGCACAATTTGCGGACTTCGACGCTGTTGTCACGGCAGACTCGCGAAAGATCGTTTCGCATCAGATCGACGATCATGATGTTTTCCGCACGGTCTTTCAAGCTTCGCTGCAGCGACTCGGCAAGTCGCTGATCTTCGCCAGCGTTTCCGGTTCGCGGAACCGTCCCTTTGATCGGCCGCGTTTGCACGTTGCGGCCATCGAGTTTCAAGAACAGCTCGGGCGAGCTGCTGAGCACATCAAATGGGTCGCCGTGGTAGAAAACGCTGTAGGGAGCGGGGTTTGCCACGCGAAGTCGACGGTACAGCTCTGCGGGCGATAGCACCGCAGGGTGCAACAAACGCTGCGCCAAATTGACTTGAAACGAGTCGCCGCTGCGAATTCGGTTGACCACATCCGCGACGGCGGCTCGGAATTCCTCGCTGCTGAAATTGCTGGTGACGCGCTCGCGATCGCAGGGAATCGCATGATCACCCAGAGCTGTCGCTTCCGAAGGGGGTTCCAACATCATCTGGATCTGAGCTTCGATTTCGTCCGCTCGAACCGTCGCCCGCCCGAGCCGGTCTTGTTCGAGCCGGTCTTGTTCGGTACCGAGGCAGGCTTCGTCGTTGAACCCTTGGCAAATCAGCCACGACGTCCCCTCGGCATGGTCCATCGCGATCGTCCAGTCGTACAGTCCGAGCGAGATCGCGGGGGTCGGCAAATCGTTACGCCGCGATACCCCGACCTGCTCGAGCCAGGTCGCAGCTTCGTACCCGATCAACCCCGCTATTCCTCCCTGCATCGGTGGCAAATTTGCCGCCTGGGTCGAGGGGAGTTGGCGATACCACTGTTGCAGTACCGGCCAGGGATCGGGATCCCCGACGTTCGCAACGAGCGTGGCGATCGGGTCGGACATCAAAAACGAGTAGCGAGGCGGCGGGACATCGACATCGACCGGCGAAGTCGACTTGGGGACCGAATCGAACCACAGACAACCAGCCCGACTGGCAAAATGCGAAAATACACGCTCGATCGAAAAATCGTCCGAGAGCCGGCGAATGACGGGAAGCGAGGGGGTCGAGCGAGTCATGTTGCTAAGGCTAGCAGGAAGCAAGCGTTTCTGTAGGTGGCTTGATCTCGAAAAAACAACGCGTCCGAATTGTCGGGGATTTGGACTACATTAGTTTGCAGCTATCTTGCATCATGTGACGGTCGAGTCGGAATCGACAGACCCCGCTCTCTTGGGGCTCGCACCGTATCGTTCCCGCTGCGGCCCGGTGAGACCCGGCGCGGCCCGGTGCGGATTCGCAGAACTACAACCGATTAGCAGACTTATGCCATTCACCGTGACTCATATTGCCGCAGCGATTCCGGTTGCTTGGCTGTGTCGATGGCGGTTGCCTTTTTCAGCGCTGGCGATCGGGTGTGCGATTCCCGACATCGCGGCATTCTATCCCGCCTGGATTGACTATCGAGCCACCCATTCGATCGTGGGAATTTTGACGCACTGCTTGCCGATCGGAGTCGCGTTTTATTATCTGTACCAATGGCTGCTGAAACGTCCATTGGCGGATTTGCTGCCCAAACGACTCTCCGAGCGACTGTGGCCGTGGCTGAACAAGCCGATCGATTTTTCGATCCCCGCCATCGCCGCGGTTGTCTTGTGCGTGATGATCGGCGCCGGCACGCATGTATTGTGGGACTCGTTCACGCACGGCGGGCGGTGGGGTGTCCAGCAATTCCCCGTTTTGAAAACCACTGCGATCTCACTAAGCGACCGAGCCGTTTCCTGGTACTCGGTGCTGCAACACCTTAGCTCAGTTGTGTTTTTGCCGCCGATGTTAGTGGGATTCTTTATCTGGATTTGGCGTCAACCGCGAGACCCCAACCAGCGCTGTCATTTTCAATTGCCGCGTGCGGTGACATGGCCAGTCCTGGGGCTGATGATGTTGACCATGGGCGTTCATCTCGTCTGGACGCGACTAAAGTATCCATCGGATTCACTGCTGGGTGTTGTCGCCTACAGCATCAAACAGAGCGGTGCACTGATGATGATTATTGTGCTGCTGTACTGCATCGCAATGCATGTGATTTGGGCATTGCAAAGTGACGAAACGCAGTCGACGGCAAGCGAAACGTAGGCGGTTTGCCCAAATGCCGTCGACTCTCTCGCCATCCGGCTCGTTTTGATGACGCAGCGGCGCGGGGGGGGGCAGCGCTGTGAAGCATTAAGTGGCGGCAAATTACGGCTCTTACATTTCGTAGCTACGCTCGCCACAGCGTGGATGGTTGCCGCGCAAATGCGTTCACTACCTACTGGCGAAGGTAGCTACGAGAAAATGCTTCACCGCGTGGGGGCTCGCTTGGCCGGATTCGAACGTTTTACTCGCCGCAACCGCTATTCCAAACGCACGCCCTCTTTCCCGCTTGATCCGTACCAAATTACCTTGCGCCCTCGCGGATCAACTTGATCAATTCATCGGTGTTCATGCGAGCAGCGCGATCGGTTCCATCGAGAACGCCGGCAACCAGTTCACGTTTGTCCGCGTGTAGTTGCAAGATTTGTTCTTCGATCGTGCCTTCGGCGACCAAGCGATAAACGGTCACTGGTTTTTGTTGTCCAATACGATGAGCACGGTCGGTCGCCTGATCTTCCACCGCTGGGTTCCACCATGGATCCAAGTGGATCACATAGTCGGCCGAGGTCAGGTTCAATCCCGTTCCCCCGGCTTTGAGTGAAATCAGGAACAGTTCGCCTTCGCCATTTTGGAACGCATCGACGCGTCGCTGTCTTTCTGCCGCTGGGGTTGCCCCGTCAAGGTATTGGTACTCGATCCCTTGGGCATCGAGCGCTTCGCGAATCACGCCGAGATGCTTGACGAATTGACTAAACACCAACGCTCGGTGCTCGCCTTCGCGAAGTTCTTCGACCAGATTCATCAGCAGTTCGAGCTTGGCGGAACCTTTCTTCCACGTCGGATCGACCAAGCGTGGATGGCAGGCCAATTGCCGCAGTCGGGTCAGCCACGCGAGGGTGCGGATTCGTTGTTGGCCGGCTTGCGAGGCATCAGCGGATTCGCCGCTTAACTCTGCCAGTGCCGCAATTCGCACGTCTTCGTAGCGTTTGCGTTCGGCTTTGCTCAATTCGGCGTGCAGCGTGATTTCGGTTCTCGCTGGCAATTCTTTCAGCACCTTGTCTTTGGTACGTCGCAGGATGAACGGCCGGACCAAACGCGCCAGCGATTGACGTTGTTTGTCATCTTTGTGGCGTTCGATTGGATCGGCAAACCGGTTACGGAAACGGTCCCATGATCCCAGCAATCCCGGTGACAGCGTTCGGAACAGACTCCACAATTCGCCAAGATGATTTTCCAGCGGGGTGCCCGATAACCCGATTCGCCAATCGGCGTTGATCAAACGAATCGCTTGAGATGTCTTGGTTTGCGAGTTCTTGATGAACTGAGCTTCGTCCAGAATCAGCGTACTCCAGTCGCGGGTGGCAAATTTCTTTGCGTCCCGCTGAACCAATTGGTAACTGACGATCACAAGGTCGCCGGGACCGACCGAGTCAATCAATTGTTGACGATCCGAATCGCGGTACAGATGCGATTTCAGCGACGGGGCAAACCGTTCGGTTTCACGCACCCAGTTGTCACCGACGCTGGTAGGGGCAATGACGAGTGACGGACCCAATTGGGCGCGGTCCAACAGCACGCCAAGCGTTTGCACGGTTTTTCCCAAACCCATGTCATCCGCCAACACGCCGCCGACGCCCCACTTGCTCAATCGGGCCAACCAGCGGTAACCATCCAATTGGTAGTCGCGGAGCTCGGCGTCGAGTCCTTCGGGTTTTTCCGGAGACCAATCAGCAAGCGACTCGAGCCGTTTGACCGATTCGTGCCAACGTGCGGTGGCTTCGAGCACAACATCGTCACTGATCAATTCTTGCACGACCGGCATCGCGGCGTCGGCGATCTTCATCGAATCACGATCGCTCACCACGACGTCGCCGAGCTGCTGCAAACGACGGCGGAACGATTCGCTGATTTTGGCGAATTCGCGATCCCCGACTCGCACCAATGCACGGTCTTCGCGAACCGCGGCCAACAAATCGGCCAACGAGATGTCTTGTCCATCGATCGTCACTGATCCGGTCAATCCGAACCAGTCTCGTTTGTCATCGATTTGCACGCGAAGTGCCGACGGGGTCAATTCGCCTCGGACTCGAATCGATTGACCTTCGGGCCAAATGATCCGTGGCGCGTCGCTGCCGCCTTCGTACAGTCGTCCTAGTAGATCGAGTGCCGCTTCGTCGCTTTCGGCGACCCAGCGATAGTTCGCATCCGGACTGAGTTTGTTGAACTCGAACCGCTCGACCACCGAATCGGCGCGTTGTTTTTCGTCGTCCAAGTCACGCTGCAGCCGAATCGGGCCTTTGTCGGTCAAACACGGAACGATGTTTGGCGGGGCACCCGGTGCCAAGACTTCGCGGAAGCGATCGTCGTGGATGGCGAGCGAAATCAGCAATCCGGCGCCCGGACGCGGCCGTAATTCGAAGACCAATTCACCCGTGATCGGGGTGATCGGTCCGGCCAGCTCGGGAGGCAGATTGACGCGAACCAGCGAATCCACGGTGGCACAGCCGACTGCCAGCCGGGCGGCGGATTCCGCATCCAAAACAGCGTCTTGCAAGTCACTCTTCAGCAAAAACTGGATCACTCGCGTTGCTCGCGGATCACGCAGCGTGCAAACGATCAAGCGATTGTGTTTGCGATCGGCCAAAATGACCAGCGGCTCGACGGGGCTGCTGTGCCCCATCACCACTTCGCACTGTTTGATATCGATGCTGAAACCCGAGACGTGCAGCACGGGGCGAAAATGGGTCGCCGAGGTATGGGGATCGTGGTTGTCTTCGTGCTGTTCTTCCTCTTCCTCCAAATCACGTTCGACGGGCTCGAGCGTCAAACTTAATTCCGCAGAATAAACATCCAAATCACTCGCATCCCCGTCGGCCCAGCCTACGTTGGGATGACCGACGAGTGATTGAAGGGCTTGAAATTCGGCGTAATGGTCCTCGTCAAAACTGTAGCTTCGCGAAGCCACCAAGGCGGAAATCTTGCCGTCGATCGGGAACGCGGTGAAGTCGCGTTTGAGCAATTCAAAACCGCGAATCTCTTTGCCCTTGGTCCAGCCTTTTTTGTTCTTACGCGGCTTCTGTTCGTACGGAGTGATCGAAAGCGGAGCGTAGTAGCGTGAGCGTGAAAAACCGATCCGCCATTGCAGCCGCGTCTCTTCGTCACTGGTTTCAGCCGGACGACTCGACTCTTCGGCGAGCGTCAGAATGTTGTCGACCAAGTCACGGCCGATACTGACCGAATCGACTTCTAATTCGCCAAGGAAATTCAGGACGTCGCTGATGCTGCGGCGTCCCAACTGCTCTTGCAACCACCACGCCGTCGAAAGTGTGTGAGAGCACTGGTAATGCGTTTTGAACTGGGCACATTCACAGGTCGCGATCGCCTTGAGCGAAGTGCTGTCGGGGGAATGGTCGAAATCCTCGTCCTCGTCGTCCAGCTCTGCTTGAACGTCGATCGCTGCCGCTGCGGTGGGTTGGCGATTCCCCTTGACCTTGAACTCAAACTTCAACTGGCGTCCCTCGCGGCTTAGCGTGGGCGAGTCGACGGTCAACATCGCAGCACGTTTGTCCAACGATTCATCGTGCTCATTCACCAAGCGTTCAATCGCTTCGCCGACGAGAAGTCCAAACGCTGCAATCGCGTCGTCGGACATCAAATCCATATCTTGCCTTCCATTGTCGCGTGAATCTCGATGAACCAAAGGGCTACCATTGTATCGACGCAGTACGGGTGTGTGAGTCGGGGGCCGGGGGGAAAAAGGATCGCATCGACAACTGAAAAATCATCCCGCGTTACGTGTCTCTCGCGCGGACACGTGATTCAGCTCGTTTGCGGAACGTCCTTGTTTGCGGCCTCGGGGCTCCCGCCGTGGGCCAATCCGAGATTCTAACCTGCCCCTGCTTTGAAAACATGGTGTCTTTGCTCGATTCTTTTTCTCGGTACAGTGTAGGGTTGGCTCACGTGAGCTTCATCTTCCCTACTCGTACTCTGCAGGAGTAATTCATGCCCAAATTGACCGTCCAAGGTATCGGTGAATTCGATGTCCCCGCTGGAAAAAGACTCGTAAACGCCTTGATTGAGGACGCGGGAACCGATCAGCTGCACGCCTGCGGTGGCCAAGCGCGCTGTACCACTTGCCGTGTGAAATTTGTCGAGGGCGAGCCAAAAAACATCACCGTGGCAGAAAAAGAAACATTAAAAGTTCGTGAAGTCAAAGAGTCCGGTGTCCGATTGAGCTGCCAAATCGCTTGTGACCATGACATGACCGTCGAACTGATCAGCCGACTCGAAGGCAGCGGTCGCAAAGACCAAGGATCGCCGCTGGCTGCCGAAATCGAACCCGCTCCGGAATGGACGACTCGGTAAAGCCGGACTCGGCCTACCCCCCTAAGCGTGAGCAAGGGACTTCATCATCCTAACCCGATGCGTGAGTTTTGAAGTTGTGCCATTGTATTAGGGGCCAAGCCAAGAAAACCAATGAATTGCAGGGCTAACTAAGCAACGGGCCGGCCGTTTGTTCGGATCCATTGACGGCCTCTAGCAATTGGCCGGCCCCTAGCAATTGGCCGGCCCCTAGCAATTGGCCGGTACGTTAGCCCTTCGTTTCGTTTGTTTGATGCAGTCCCTAGCTCATGCGTCGGGTTATGATTTCCCTCAGCTGGAAGCTCTCGCTAGCAACCATCGCCTAAGAACCAGTCGGCGAGCACGCGGTCCATCCAGCAATTGCGGTTGCGGTCGATGAACCCCACATGCCCCCCATGCTTGGAAACGATTCGCTTTATCGCGGGGCTCCAGCGATGCTTGGACTCGGCAAAACAATCGACCGGAACCACCGGATCGTCTTCGGCGGCCAACACCAATGTGGGGACCGTTACCGATTCGATGTGATGGGCGGCTGACGATTTTTCGTAATAGTCCAGTGCATCGGCAAAACCGCTCAGCGGGGCGGTGAATTGATCATCCAATTCACGCAGCGTGCGGGGCCGAGACGTCGCGATGCTCGCTGCAAAATCGGCACGTTCACGGACTCCGGGAGGGATTCGCGACATCAATTGGCGGATGAAGTAATAGTTGTACGGCCGCAGAATCCGTCGCTGCATATTGTTGCTGCAACGGCTCAAGTCCAATGGCGGGCAAATCGCGGCAATGCGGTCAAGTTGGTCAAACCAAGCAGGACGCGGATCCGCTCCGGAACCGATTCGGCCAACCGCACGCAGGATCTGGTTCCCACCTAACGAGACGGCTGCGACCCCCAAGCGACTATGGGGCGCCAAACCCGAGATCGCATCCAGTGCTGCAATCAAATCATCACTTCGCCCCGCATGCGTCAATTGTTTAGCGAGCCCAAACGCGTCGCCACAACCCCGCATGTCGATGCGAAAAACACGCACGCCTTGGTGATGGAATCGTTTTGCCAAGCGAATCATATACGGCGCCGCATGGCATCCCGATAATCCGTGCACCAATAACAACGACAACCCGTCGTCCGGCCAATCGCGGGGGCATGTCTCGTGCAGTACCACCGCATCGCCGTCAGGCAACTCGACCGTATGTTTCTGAGTGGGCAGCCCGATCGGCCCGGTCGGCGTGACCGTCGCGAGGGTTTGTAGATGTCCGCCTCGCAGCAATCGATGTTGCTGAAAGGCAGGTGGCTGAAATGAAATCATAATTCGCTATAACTGAGAGGCTGGGGCAGTCAATTGTAGTGAGCCGCGAATCGATCGTGCCACCCGATTCATTATCAACCCGTATCTCGACGTAGCGGAAGTCGTCAAGACTTTCGTTGCACGTCAAGACTTTCGTTGTATCAGCCGAACGATCCGAAACTCACGCATCCGATCCCCGTCTACCTATTCCCCTCTCCATCCACGTTGATTTCCATCGCGGTTTGACTCATGCAAACGATACGCTCCTTTATCGCCATTCCGCTATCACCCCAAGTCGGACGCAACGCGGTTCGCTTGATCGAGGCGTTATCGGTTCCCGGCGATGGCATTCGCTGGGTCCCCAAAGACAACTTGCATCTGACGCTGAAGTTCCTCGGGGAAGTCGACAATGTCGAAGTCCCGCAAGTCTGTAAAATCATCCGCAATGTCACTCAGGACTTCGAACCCTTCGATCTCGACTTTGCCGGCGCCGGTGGCTTCCCGAACCTCGATCGGCCTCGCGTGTTGTGTGTCCACATCGATGACCCCACCAATTCACTCAGTCAAATGGTGGCAAGACTTGAGACCGAGCTTGCCGAGATCGGTTTCAAACCGGAGCCTCGCGACTATGTCCCTCACCTGACCTTGGGGCGAACCAAGGGAGGGTCACGTCGCGCCAGCGGCGACGTGCTCGAGCGGGTCAAAGCTCACGCCGAGATGAGATTAGGGCAGATGAACGTCGATACCGTCGCATTGATCGCCAGCTTTCTTGAGAAACAAGGTCCAAGCTACCAAGTCATGGACACAATCGACTTGGGGGAGTAACGGTGTCGCGAGTGCTTCCACAAGCAACTCGTAATCTTAATCCTACTCATAATCTTAATCCCGACAGCGCAACCGGGTTCGGCCGGAGCCAACCCAAGAAGATTAGGGTTAATTCGACTATACCATCTCGTGAGCCGAACACGCTAGCGTCGGGCCGTCGCTCGGTAAATCGCAGATAAAAAGAGGCCCGCGGCTAACGCCGTCGGCTCACAAATGCAGGGAAAACGAAAAAGGGACAGTCGAATTAAGAGTAAGGTTACGGTTAAATCACGATCTCAGATTTGCATCCAGGGCTATCGCCTGTCGTCGCTATTGCGACTTAGAATTGAAGCAAAACTTGCGCAACATCAAAGTGGTTCTTAGCCACGCCAGTGGCGACAGCATTTAGCCATTGGGCGTGAGCCCCAGGAAAACGTTTTGCGCCAATCCCAATAGGGATTTCAGCAATTAGCCGGTGGTTTGAGCGTAGCGAACACCACCGGAAAACCATGCCAAATGCGGAATTGACCCTGACGGGGTCACAGCCAACTGGGCTTCGACCCCTCCGGGGTCGATAACGGTTCCGGATTCTCGATTCCGTAGGTGTCGCTTCGCTTAACTACGGCTAATGTCTTTAATCCCTGTCGGGATAGGAGCGAAAACGATTCGTGATGAGACGTACCGGAACAAAAGAGCTGACGCCCCAAGCTACGTGCTGGCGTGCCATCCGGCACTTGTAAAAACACTTCCGAGCGTTCCGTTTCGATATCACGTTCCGCTATTGGTTGATCTCGAACGGGATGCTCGATTGGCCGTACTTCTTGCCCTCGACGTCTTCTGTCGGTAGTTGCAATCGATTGCTTCCGGGTGCCAACTGCATCGGTAGGCGATGAAGTCGTAGCGTAGATAGTTGCTTGAAGTCAGTTCATCCGTATGCAACAATTGGCCGGCGGCTTTTTTGAACCTCCTGAAAGTTTGAATCATGTTTACGTTTTTAAACTATAGTCTTGGCAGATTAGAGGCTGTCGAGCTTTCAGCGGCAGAAGCGGCCATCCGTGATCATGTCACTAAGCGGGATAAGCTCAAAAAGGCCAGCTTCACAAAGAGCAACGCCTCTCCGATTTTTCGTTTCCAAATCCCACCATGCACCCCAGTTTGGCCAGATGTATGGAAGTGTGAAAAAGGGATGATGATCGATCGGATTTTACATATTCCTTTTGCACTAAAGGACTTTGTTTCGTTGCTTCCGTTGGTGCGAAGCCATCCAGGGAAACTTGAAGTCTCCGTGTCAATTGTGTGGCCGCGGCATGGCGTTTTTTTAATTCAGCTTCCGCTCAATTCAATCCACGAAAGAGTTTATCGCGGCTTTTCACTGCGTCTTAATCCTCATCCTAGGCAGCGTCACAGTGAATTGTTCGAAATGCTGAAGTGCATGTTCGGGAAGGTGTCAACACTTTGGTCCGTGGAAGACGATTTCATTGTCACGCCCACCAATTGCAAGTTTTCCAATGATTTCACTGATACGCCTTCTGGAAGGATCCGTTGCACCAACGACATGCAAACTCCTGACTGGGCGGCGACAATGTCGTACGCCAACATTGAAGACTTTCAATTTGCTTCGCAGTTGGCTGAGAAAACGGCGAAAGTGCTTGTCGAATGTATGGGCAGACCGAAATGCATCGAGGTGAAAGTTGCATCCTTTGTTGAAGAGGCCACCATCGCTGCCGAATATTGTCAATCACTTGCACCTAAATGGTACACTGATTTTTATCCATCCCCGAATAAAAAGTTCAATCCATTCAAACATCCAGGACACAGTGAAGGCACTCGGGTTTACCCGGTTGCCTGGAACGCAAACCGCGCCAATGAGATCGACATGGAGGACTTCATGGATATCTATACTGCCGTTGAGCATCACCCGGATGGGTCGCGATTGTTGTTGGCGACCAATCATGACGACGCATGGCTGAAGAAAACCGTCGCCGAAGTGGGCTACGGTGATCAATTCGAATTGCTTGGCGATGAAGCCAAATATGCGGACATCAAACCACTCGTGAAAAACGTCAAACGTTTTCAAAGCACTCCCAAAGACGAACTTGTAAATTACCCTACCGTTAAATTGTCAGAAAACGCTTCGCTTGATGTCGCTTACGAACAAGCGGTCGCTGCATTTGAATCCGCGGATTTGTACGTTCATCGTCACGACGCGTTTAGCTCGCTCGGTGGCGTTGGGAAAATCTTTTCATGCCACGAGGACGAACGCAACGATACATTCATTGTTCACGCCGGTCCCTGGACCGAAGACGCTATCGATTCGATAAAGCGAGAAGCGGAGTCTTTGTTGGAGATGCAGGGATTCATGGGATGCACGGGAGTACAGATCATCGCAACCCATCCGCTGCCAGCTCAGCTGAGTCAGTTTGCAAACATTGAAAGTCCTTGACTTCCTTGATGGGCTTCCTGGTGTTTTTCTTAGCCACGCCAGTGGCGTTAGCATTTAGCCTGGAGCGTGAGCCCCAGGAAAACGTTTTGGGCCAATCCCCATAGGGATTTCAGCAATTAGCCGGTGGTTTGAGCGAAGCGAACACCACCGGAAAACCTTCGCTTAACTACGGCTAATGTCTTTAATCCCTGTCGGGATAGGATCGAAAACGATTCGTGATGAGACGTGCTGGAACAAAAGAGCTCACGCCCCAAGCTACGTGCTGGCGTGCCATCCGGCACTTGTAAAAACACTTCCGAGCGTTCCGTTTCGATATCGCGATCCGCTATTGGCTGATCTCGAACGGGATGCTCGCTTGGCCGTACTTCTTGCCCTCGACGTCTTCCATCGTTAGCTGCAAGCGATAATTCCCGGCGGGCAATTGCTTGGGAAGATGCATCTGGTAGGCGATGAAGTAGTCTCGCAGATAGTTGCTGGAGGTCTGTTGGTCGGCGGGCAGCAATTGGCTGGCGACTTTTTGATTGTTGGCATCCAGAATGTCGTAGCTGCCTTGCAGGTGCGTCTGAAAACCGTTGTCGATTTTGCGTGCGATAAAGTTTTCGACTTCGCAATACAAAATGACCTGCTGGCCTGATTGGAAACGGTTGCTGGTGAACGGTTTGATTTGGCCGTAAGCCAAGATCTCGGTACAAAACGCCAACGAGCGAACTTCCAGCGAATCGGTCGCGGCGGCCAAGTACTTGGTGGCTTCACGCAATTGCGGCAGCGCCGAACTGAAGCGTCGGCTTTGTACCGGATGTCCGTCGGGGTCGACCATCGTCCATAACCCGAGCAATTGATGTCGCAAGTATTCTTGTTCTTTGTCGGTCATCCCTTCGATCTTTTCGACCGCTCGATCGGGATTGCCCGCCAACACCATCAAGTGGCGTGCAGTGATGACCCGGCGTGCCTTCTCGGCTTCGGACTCGCCAGGCGTGGCCGATGCGACGCGTTTTAGCAGCGTCTCGTACAACAGTTGGTCGGAAATTTCGTCGACGTTTGGCGTTGCTGCAGTGCTCGGTGCCGTTGCTGGTGACTGCATCGACGCCGTTGCTACCATCGATTGATCTTGTTTCGCCTGAGTGGCTGAAACAGGTTGGATCGAGCTTTTGTTTTCGCTCGGCTGCGAGCTGGCGACATCCGAGATCGATTCGACGACCGTGTCTTCCAAGCCTGTGGAGCCCGCAGTGTCGGCGGCGGCAAGCGATTGTGTGGCCGCGTCCTGGCTGCCCGATTTTGGTTTGGTTTCGTTTTCGTAAGTGATGACGACCGCCGATTTTTCGGCGGATTCGCTGTCGGGGACGCCGTCCGCTGTCGGCTTCGACTTGCTTGCCGAACCCGTATGGCTAGCAAGTCGGTTGATCGGTTCGCTCGCTGTTTCGTTCTTTACCGCAGGCAAATCGTGTTCGTGTTGAAGCGATTCGCGGATCGCTTTGTCCAGCCCGCCTGGTTGCTCTGTCGATTCGGCGTTGCGAGACAAGACGGCGACCAATTGGCGAAGCGCTTGCTCTTTCACCTCGGGCGACGTGTTGGCAAACGCTTCCATCAATTCGTCGTCCGACATCTTGGTTTTGGCGTCGGGTTGCGGATCACCCGCAGGCGATGATTTTGATGGCGAGCGTTTGGCTACCGAATGAGTTTCATCAGAGGTGGGTTGGGTTTGAGCTTTCGCTCGCGTGTAAGCCGACGCGGGGTTGCGAGAGCGACGCTCGGTCTCCGCTGGATCGGTGGGGCGTGACCGATGGCTTGCGACCGATTTCGAATTCGATCGATCCATGTCCTGCGGTGTTGCTGCGGCGCGGTGAGGGTTTGCCTCGCTGTCGCTGCTGGCAAAAACATCCGGACGGGATGGATCTGACCCGGCACGGGGCTTGGTCGATGCCAGCCGCTGACGTGGTGATTCCACCTCCGGCAAATCCATCGAGTCGTGTTGAGTGACCTTGAATATATTCCCAGCAGGCATTTGCGAACGACATCCCGATACCCCAATCGCCGTTGCGATCAGTGAGAATGAAATCCATTTCGATGAGCGAGAGAGCATCGGGGCCTCGCGAGAGTTCTTGAACTATTACGATCTGATCGCGGCGGATCCTTCCGTCGCGACACAAGCATTATTTGCATCGACAGTCATCGACCCTACTAAAAATGCCCACGCAACGACAACCGCAAACCTATGCGATTTCTTGTCTCAATTGCTAGCAATTGTTTTGAGGGGGAATCGGAGGGGGCGGCGACTTGGTGGGCGAGGGCTCAATACGGGAATGGCTGCAACACGCTGGGGAATTGCCAGATCGCGTTTTGCCCCAATTCGCCCCCGGTTTGAGCCAAGTACAAAAAGTAGACGTAATATCCCATCCCCACGCTTAGGGCTGCGATGTTGCTCCACCGCCATATCCTTGTACTCCACTTCGGTCGTGTGGGCGGTTGCGTCGTGGCACGGTGGTAGGCTCGGCCGACTAAGATGCGGGCGGGGATCATGGTGACAAGAAACACCGCCATCAGATCCCAACGAAAAACGTGAGGCGGCAAGACATTTTTGACCAGGGCGGTGTACAGCAGCGTCAATACCGAACTGGCGATCAAAAATGCGGTCGACATCGACCAACACAAAGGTGTGCGAGCCGCTAATTCGTAAACCGTCCGCATTTCAAACATTGCCCCGGTCCGCCGCTCGGCGGCAACATGTGCCATCAGGAACGGCAGCCACATCAATGTTGCGGTTAACATCACACATCCGGCCGCAAACCCGAACCATTGCCAGCGGATCGTCACATCATCGAGCAACGTGAATAGGAACGTCGGGATGGCGAGCCAGAGGTAGGCTGCGGCGTACGCCAGGATGCCTAATCGCAATAGTCGGATAAACGAGATCGCCGCAACGAACTCGTTGATTTGCCGAGTCGCTTGCTGCCAAAAACGAACGCGAGAATGGCGGTCGAGTTGTTGCCGAATATTTTGAATCGGACGCAGGAATTGCCACCACCGACCGCCACCGGCAATCGCCAAAGCCAAGTTTGTCGCGATCACGACACTTGCGATCGCCAGCGTTATCGCAACGAGCCAATCCTTGGCGCTTCCGGGAGCCAAAACGTGAGTGTCGCGGTGCAGCGCCGCAAGCAACTCAATCGGCAACAACCATAACGTGACGGCCAGAGCGATGATCCCAAGTCGCATTGCCAGCGGCAGCCCCCAGAACGCCGTCCGGAACTTTCCGGTCCTCGCAACTTGCCCCTGGATTTCCATCACACAGCCAAGCACGTAGACGTTGACGATCGGAATCGTGGCACCGATCGCAAGCAGCACGACGCCGCAGGGTATCGCGACACAAGCTCGAAATAGCCATGCGATCGCCGCAAGGGGACGGCTGCGAAGCGAAGGCATCGAGGGGAAATATTCAAGTTCGCAGCGGGTAATGACCGGAGGTCTCGTGCCGGAGTGACCTGGTTGTATAACGGACGTCTCTTCCGATGCGTCGATCGTCGAGCCTGGGGCGAAGTCGTTCAGGAGGGGAAGAGACATGAAAAGCCGACTCGCGTATCGGAGTGAGAGGCAACCAACAGAGTGACAACCAACAAGTTTAAACCATCCCGGAAGGGCCAAGTTCCGCCGTGGCCAGCCGATTGGCCTTTCGCCCTACCGAAGTCTTCTGCGCAAAAAGGTTGT
The DNA here is from genome assembly GCF_041583735.1 of Novipirellula sp. Taxonomy (NCBI): domain Bacteria; kingdom Pseudomonadati; phylum Planctomycetota; class Planctomycetia; order Pirellulales; family Pirellulaceae; genus Novipirellula; species Novipirellula sp. The sequence goes on along the minus strand of NZ_JBFHFD010000155.1, from coordinate 3 downwards.
GGT
>NZ_JBFHFD010000154.1:0-15065 GCF_041583735.1 Novipirellula sp. | reverse complement strand
GAATTAGCGCCCCAGTGGGCCAACGAGATCGCGAACACTTCGAATGCCGCCGCGTCGATCGACCAAATGACAAGCGTGTTTACGAAGGAATTGTTTAATCGATTGTCGCACCGCAGTACCGACATCGCGACGGCGGTGGCCGGTTTATTACGTTTTCATAGGGAAGTAGTCGCGGTCGCCGAATCGCTACGAACCGACGCCAACACCGAGATTGCGAAATGTCAAAGCGAGCCCGACGACAAAGATCGGCCACTGACTGCTTCGCATGCTGAAGCAATGATCGCCCCCGAACTGCGAAAACTTGCCTCCGAGCATCTCTGCGTATTTGCCGAACGCATCGATGGCATGGTCACTCGGCTGAACAATCTTGCCACCACGTTTGCGGTCACCATTTCGAAAATCGCCGATGGACGAAGCGCGACACTCAATCCTTGGGACGATATGCCCGAAGAGATTTCGTCGCAATTTGAAGGCATCGTCACCGAACTACATACTGCGGCGGTGAATCCGATGTTGATTCGGCCACTTGCAACCGGCGCGATGGCGATGGATGCAAACGAAATCAAGACACGCCTTACCGAAACCGTCTCGCCGTTGGTAGGACGGGCATTAGCGACCCGCAGTTCGTCAAGCGTCAACGAGTCAACGTCAATGAGTTCATCGACATCCTCGAATGTCGATGTTACTGCGACGTTGCCAAGCCCTGCGGATGCAGTGGCTCTCAATGAGACGTCCACCGTCACCGCCTATGTCGCCCCGTCCTCAACCAAATCCAACGAGACTCGGACCGAACAAGCCGTTACATCGATGGCGACCGCACTGCAATTCGCACGTCCCTCGCTGCTGGACTGCGGTGGGGTGCAACGTTTGATTCTCGCCGTGGGGACACATTCCGAACAAGTCCGTTTGGAAGCAGAGTTACGTCAATTCCACTCGGGCGCGTTGACCACGACTTTGATTCCGGGAACCACGGCAAAATTAATTCACGAGGCTCAGCGGATCGACCTGAATGATGTGATCGCACGCTTGGCGACGATGAACGCAGGTAACGTGCAAGTCAGCGGCCGGCTGATGACGCGTTCGGACATCGATTGGCGAAAGAGCGAACCGCGTTCGCAAGTCGCCGCTTACTGAGGTGATACTGCTGACTTGGATCTCGGCCGCTATTTGACCGCACAGGCGGCTTTGACGGCACATCCGGCACACCCGCTGCCGCAGCCATTTACGGATTCAGCGGTGCCACAGCCCGGGCCACACCCTTCGCCCAACAATTTGGCAAAATGGCGAGTTCGCACGATCGACTCGTAACGCTCGGTGACCTCTTTGGTGATCGCTTCGGCGGTTTCGTCGACGTCACCCAAAAAGTGCATCACCAACGACCCTCCGTCAAACACTTGGTCGACATCTAACAGTACTGCGGTGGATCCGGCGGCAGCCAGCGCTGTCCGGCACGCTTCGACCGCTTCGCGTTTGTGCCGCTCGAGCCTGCGAATCAGCAGTTCGTCTTCACGCGTGGTATGGCGAATCAGCCGGATGATCGGCATTTTTTCGCTCGCATCAAGACTGCGGCGAGCTCCCTGCTGCGCCTCGCCCAGCAGGGTGCCTAGTTCGACCCCCCGGGCTGTTCGCACGATCACACGCATTCCATACGAAAACTCGGGAGTCACCGCAGACGCGATGGGCTGCCCCACGAAAATATCGCCGAGAACGCCGATTCGTACGTAATAATGGCTCATTAGGAAAAACACGCTATAGACGACTTGCCGATTTGGCTCGGCACGTTCACCATGTGGGGATTCTCATGGTTCACGAGGAATGGGAAAAAAACAAAACCGAGCGAAGATCGACTAGAGAGAATAAGGCAAAAAAACATGACGGCCAGTCCCGAAGCGACCGCAACGCCCCCAGAAACGCAGATCCAAGCGGATCGATACCAAAAGCTCGCTGAACGTGTCTTGGCGGGTGAGGCGATTTCTCGCGAAGACGCCCTCTCTATCTTAACCGCCCCCGACATCGATGTACTTCCCATTCTGTCGGCAGGCTATCAAATCCGCCATCGCTATTTCGGCCGATCGGTCCAGCTGTACTTCTTGATGAATGCCAAAAGCGGGCTTTGTCCCGAAGATTGCCATTATTGTAGCCAATCGAAGATCTCGACCGCACCGGTGCCAAAATACAATATTTTGAAGCGTGACGACTTGATGAAAGCGGCTGAAATTGCCGCCAATCAAGGTGCCAAGACCTACTGTCTGGTGATTTCCGCTCGCGGGCCGAACGAGCGTGAGATGTCGGCCGTCGAACAAATCGTGCCCGAGATCAAACAAAAATACGGGCTCGACATCTGTGCATGCCTGGGACTGCTGAACCGCGAGCAAGCGGACCGCTTGAAGGCATGTGGCGTCGACCGAGTCAACCACAACCTGAACACCAGCGAAGAGCACTACGCCGACATCTGCACCACGCATACGTATGCCGACCGAGTGCAAACGCTGCGAAACGTTCGTGACGCCGGAATGGAAATGTGCAGCGGCGGCATCATCGGCATGGGTGAATCTCCCGAAGATGTCGTCTCGATGGCGTTTGACCTTCGCGATCTCGGCGTCCACTCGATTCCGCTAAACTTTCTCAACGCAATCGAAGGCACGCCGCTTCAAGGCAACATGGATTTGAATGCAAACCAGTGCTTGAAAGCGTTGGCAATGTTCCGATTCGTCAATCCTGACCGCGAATTGCGAATTTCAGGCGGACGGGAAATACACCTGCGTTCGCTGCAACCGCTCGGACTGTATGTTGCCAACAGCATGTTCGTCGGCGACTACTTGACGACCAAAGGACAGGCACCGCAAGCCGATTACGACATGATCACCGACCTCGGTTTCGAAGTCACTCAAAACGTCGAACCGGTCACCGTGTAACCTCGCGGCGGCTGCCGTCCCATCGCCGCACGGCTTTCCAAGCCGTCATCTCAAAAACCGTGTTCGAGCTCGCCCAGCAAAAGCGAGCTCGAATAATGAGCACACGCCGAGCTCTTATTACGTGAGCCCGACGTTTTGGCGTTGGAGTTACTTCACGAGTTACTTGACGAGCTACTTCACGACGCCTTCAGTTTTGCCCGGCCAATCGTCAGTGCGAAACGGTGTCAACGCCAACCCTTCGCGGCTCTGCACGTTACAGACAGGGTTGTCGGCCCAGGCGTAACGAACTGCGACCGGTTTTTCGACGCCGTCTGCCCAAACCTCGATCGTTTCCTTATCAATGACCTTGGCGTTGGCATTGACAAACTTTTGGTCAGCCCCGGCGATGGTAAAGCCGATCGCATCGTTGACGTCAAACGTATCCAGCCCGCTGCCGACATGATCAAACTTTAACCTGACTCGATCTGCGGTGACCTGCATCGCTTCATCGCTGCCTCGATAGGTCGGACTTTGATAGGGAATTTCATAGCCGTAGTCCTTGGCCAATGCCCATCGCGCCAAACGAGTCCCGACGCCCTGTTTGTTCTTGGGGTGAATATCGTTCGCTTCGCCGAGATTTAAAATCACGGCTTCGCCGGTGTTAGGCAACCGCGACATCGTCATCGTTTGGGCTTCACGCAGTTCCGCCCAATCGCTGTCGACAGGTGAATCGACTTCGTTTCGAAAGTCGGCAAGTTGGACCCAGTAGAACGGGAAATCACCTTGTTTCCATTCGTCACGCCAACTTTGAATCATCAGCGGAAACAGATCGCGATATTGGTACGCTCGGCTCGCATTCGATTCGCCTTGGTACCACACGACGCCGCGGATGGTGTAGCCAATTGTCGGTTTCAGGACACCGTTGTAAATGTTCGAGGGACGATGATTCCCGGTCAATTCGTTGCGAGGGGCTCGCGGCGGGTTGCCTTTTTTGGTCTTGGCCCATTCCGCATGCCGCTGCTTCCACTTAGCCACTGCAGCTTCGTGATCATAGGTCGCTGCGGTACGGTCCCATTTCTCGAGCAACTCGCCGTATTTTCCGTCATCCTCTAACACCTTTCGCTCGACCCAAGCTTCGGCCGACGAACCGCCCCAAGCGTTGTCGATCAAACCGATCGGGATATCGAGCGTTTGATGCAATTGACGACCAAAGAAATAGCCTGCGGCTGAAAAATCTTTGACGGTTTGCGGAGTACATGCTGCCCAGCTTCCCTTGAAATCCGTTTGTGGTTCTTGCGTGCCAACTTGCGGCACCGAGATCAAGCGAATGTTGGGATAGTTGGCTGCCAACGCCTCTAAATCGGCGTCGTTCGAACTGGCGACCGACATCCCCATATTGGATTGGCCCGAACAAATCCAAACTTCACCGATCAACACATCTTTGAATGACGTTGACTCGTCTGCGGCGATCTTCATTTCGTGTGGGCCACCTGCGGGCAACGCGTCAACGAAAACGTCAAAACGCCCCGTATCATCGGCGGTTGCCGAAGCCGAATGCCCGGCAAGCTCGACCGAAACGGCTTGCCCGGCGGTCGTCCAACCCCATACATGAATCGGTTTGTCTCGTTGAAGCACCATCGAATCACCAAAGATCGATGACATTTTTAATTCTGCGTGCGCTGTCGATGCAAGCAGCAGAGTGAGGAGGGAAAGAAGTCGAAAACGCATGAAGTAGACTCTCGTGGGGTTTGATAGGTGGGAAGCGAACAGAGGATTTGAAACGCCAATGATAATCAAAACGGCACCCGCCGGGGGAGTTTGCAGAGCAGAAAGCCCCCCTACGTTCATGACGAAGCGATGAACCGCCCCGATCCCGCGAATCGCAACTTCGAGCCTCCTGCAATATTAGAAAAATGGGCAATCTTCATTTGCGACGCCCCCATACAGAGGCAACCGGTGGTAGTCTATTGAGTCGAAAAATTTACTGCCAGCTTGTCTCAGCGTGACGCTCGGACACATCCGTTTTAAAACCTTGCGATTGAGGTACTGCAACCGTGGCCCAAGTTTATTTGACCGCTGACAACGATCCCGAAATGCGTGCTGCGAACGAGCGAGCCCGTCGCACGTTTCGTTTCTTTTGGCGCGAACTTTCCTGGGAACGGCGACGCATCATCCCCGGACTTGACCTCGCGTGCGTGAAAGTCCCCTTTGAAGATCCTCCGGAGCTACGATCGGCAGAGAGCGGCGAAGGTGTCGAACAGATGTGGCTCGGCGACGTTGATTTTGATGGCCGAAGCGTCTCGGGAACGCTGCTCAATTCACCCAACTGGCTAAAGTCAATCTCCGAAGGGGACGAAGCCAAATTCCCTGGAAAAGCACTCTCAGATTGGATGTACGTCATCCATGGCCGCGTTTACGGTGCGTTCACCGTCCAGGTACTTCGTGCCAAAATGAGTGCCAAAGAACGCCAACAACACGACAACGCTTGGGGGTTTGATTTTGGTGACCCCGAAAAAATCCATGTCGTGCCGCCCGAATGGTTTACAGACAAAAGCGACGCACAACCGGATTCGTCCGAGCAAGCCAAGAGTGGATTCTTCGGCAAACTTCTAGGACGATCAACGAAAAAGCCCCCTTCACCGATACCGCCGGCGGATCTGCAGTTAGTTTCGTCGATGGAACACCCGATGGCGGCAAACATGGCTGATTCGCTCACCGAATATCTTCAGCAGAATCCCGAACAGGTTCACACGAAGGACGATCGCGGATGGACAATGCTGCACCAGCAAGCGTTGGCCGGAACCGCTATCGGGGTCGCCATTCTGCTAAAGCACGGTGCCGATCCCAATGCGGTCACCGCAAATGGCGTCTCTGCAATGCAGCTCGCGAAATCTCTTGGCTGGAAAAAGGTCGTCGATGTATTGGCAGACCACGGGGCAACATGATCGACGCTTTGTCGTCCGACCGGCAACCCATCCACGGTCGGTAAAGGAAAACGCTCGAGACGAAATCAGCTGGGGTTCGCGAGTACCCAAATTTGCACTAATTCTGCGACCGATTGAACGTCCAACTTCTTCAAGATCGTGGAACGCCGCTTTTCGATCGTTCGCAACCCCGAGTCCAATCGTGACGCAATCACCTTGTTTGCCAAACCTTCGACGAGCAACTTGGCAACGTCCATTTCTTTTTCGTCCAAGGTCGCAACCAAACGCTTAGCCTCATTAACCTGTTGGTCCTTTTCCAAGTTTTCCTGCTCGAGCTGGACCGCCTCTTCAATCCCTTTGCGCAACTCGGCCTGCCCACATGGCTTTTCGATCAAGGTGATCGCGCCCCCGCGAATTGCTCGCACTGTCGACGGAACATCGGCAAACCCGGTTACCATCACAATCGGGATCGTGATTTGCATATCACGCAACCGTTCGATTAATTCGACACCATTCATACCAGGCATCTTTTTGTCGGTGACCATGCAAGCAGGACGCTTGCCGTTGTACCGGGAAATAAAATCTTCGGCTGACTCGTACGATTCCACAGCCAAATTCATTGACCGGACAAGCTCCACCACGACTTGGCGGGATTCCTTGTCATCATCAACAACATGAATGGTGGGGAGGTGCATCAAAATCAATTCATCGAAAGCGTTGAGTTATGAATATCGAAAGCAAGCGTTGGAGAGGAGAAGGCCGCTGCTAGCAACAATAGAACATATTTCACTGGACAAGATCGCGTCAAACTTGACAACCCGCCGCATTTTTTAATGCAAAAACTTGTAACATATTGCCCCCTATTGCTCGTTGCCGGATCTTTTTAAAGCCCTCGCTCCTGAACTCGGAAGCGAATCCTGGCAGCTGAGAAGTCATTCTTCGCCCCGGCGATTTCCCCCGTCGCAGCACAACGAACCAACGGGGGCTACCACAACCAAGTTCGGGACACCAAGCACGCACCCCTACAGAGGGGCCGCAATTATCTGCTACGCTCCATTTGACTCGCTAAGCTGTCGAATTACATTCACCGCCGCTAAACGCATTCCATGGAGAAAAAACATTCGATACGTCCTGTCGATACGAAACGGATCGAGAAGTTTGATGGCAATGAATTGAGCATTTTTGCGTTTCGAACCGGACAACACAATCACCGATGCAATCCATCAGAAACCCGTTTCGTCGTTCATCTCCATTTTACAAGGCCGCTTCGAGTAGAGCCAGTGAAGCACGATCGAGGGTTTTAGGCACCCGATGTCGTTCGCCCAGAGGATGCAATTCCGCCAAGAGGACACGATCGCCCGTATTTTGGCGAGGCCACCGATGGTCCCAGCAGGCTTTGGCCAGCAGGTTCTGTGACCGGGATAAGGGCGATTCTTAGAGAGTCGCCGCAACGCGAACTTTGCGAATCGGTAAAAACGGCTGCAAAAAGATAGCCGCTCTTCGGCTCGTTCAAACACGCAGTCAGGTTGCCCCAACCTGACTGAACGTGTTTGAACAAGCTCCCGATGCGAAATTCAATCCAACATTTCGTCTCGTTCACGACAGCCGGTGAACAAAGTTGGGTTGCCCCCCCAACATGAACCATTCTGTTATGAACGGAGTTGAAAGTGGGATTGATGCCCCATTCGCAACGGTCAGCGATGATTTGGATAAGACATCGCCTTGCACATTAAGAGTATCGGATAATTTCGCCTTCAATGCACGAATTCATTGCGATGTTTGCGGCAATCCGCAATGCTTCTCATTGCGTCTGGCTTCGACAACTTCATCAAGTAGATTGCGGGGAGCGATCGAAAAACCATTCTCGAGCTGCTGGCGTCACCGCCCGTCGCCCTATCCGCGAGCCATTCAATAAAAGCACGATCCAACCGCCCCCTCGCGATCGGGCGACCGATGGATCGCATAGGATTCGCGAATGCGACATTGACCATGCAAAGGAGAAATCGAACTCCTACAATGCAAGCAGCTAAGGAGCCAGCAAACGTGTCCACGCCATCGTCAAATGCAACCCAGATTGTCTCAAAATTCTTCTACCAGCATCACTTTGAGCAGTCTGAAGCTGCGATCATCGTGTTGCGACTGCAGCCCACGTTGACGCTGATCGCCGCCAACAATCACGCGCGCGACACCTTGGGGCTGCCCCAAGATTGGTCCGCAGATCGACCCGACGATTGCCAAAATGCGAGCATTGCGGAACAGATCCTTGCGACGATCGGGATCGTCGACAACGATCGTACACGGTCACATCAACATCGTTGCGAGCTTGGATTGGTCCAGTGGACTCCGTTCGCGGAGGGCGATGCATCGTACGCGATGTTGACGATTCTCTCCGGCGGCGAGTCATCGGTGACGAAGGCCTCCCCAGACAACGCGATCACCGATTGCCATCCGGAAACGGTCTCCAACCCAGAATCAATGAACGCGATGGCGGTTGCGCATTGGCTGAAAACATTCATTCATCAAGTCAGCCAACCGCTGCACGTGAACCAAAACACCGCAGACATTCTGCAAATCGAAGCCGAGCAAAATAAGATCGATTCTCAGTCCATTCAACCTCGATTGGAACGAATGCAGTTCGCGGGAAACCTACTTCGCGAATGCCTGTCGGATCTACGTAGACAGATCCAGTTGATGTCGTTTGAATTTTCACAAGTCGACATCCAAGAACTATTGCAATGCGTTGTGACTCAATTCCAACGCAAACATTCGGCGCCGCTGCAGTTACAACTTTCGGCACTGGGTCCGAATCGTATCATTCATGGCAACGCGACACTGTTAAAGGAAGCCCTCACCAGCAGCCTTGATCTATTGTGGAGCAAGCGTCGAGACGCCCCTATTCATCCGGACCACGACGACGCGGCCAAAATTTGCTTGTCATTAAGTGCCTTGGATGAAGGCGGACAAATTCAAATCCAGATCACGATGGATGCGGAATCCGAAGCGTCGATCAAGTTTGTCGATCATCCACTCATGAAACAAACGCACACGAAGCTGATGCCTGCTGCGACCTGGGGCGTGTGCGAGTCGATCATTCAAGCACACCACGGCGAACTTCGCCACGAGGAAAACGGAGAATCAGAGCAGATACAAATTCGATTGCCGGAATCGTGCGATCGAACGCAACAGCCCAATATCAACGTGGCTCTGCATCGCGCATGGCCGCAATCCGGCGACGCAACATAGACGCGACGGTTCACGGATATCCGTGAACACCACTTGGTGTCAATGCTTTCTGAAGCTCTGCGCTGGGACAGGCATGACGGTGCGATCAACTCCATCAACGAGTCTCCGCAAAAACCTTTTGCACGCATGCGATCACACGCCTCGTGTCGGCAATCTCTGCAGGCCCCTTTTCCCGATGACTCGTTAAGGGGGCGTCCGATTCGCTGGCAAATGCAAAAGAACGCGTGGCCGCAATCGAAACCTATTCGAGGAAATTTGACATGCAGCGAATCACGTTGATTCGCGATTTGTCTCAATAACCGCCAACGCGGCACTACACGCCCAGTGCCGCACCCGAATCGAGACTCGGTGCTTCGGTGGGACTACGGTCGGTTGCTTCGTCAAGCTCAGGCACGGGAACCAATTCGGCATCCGTTTCCGAGTCTTCAAGTGGCGTTGCTTCGGTCGGCACTGCGGAGCCGCTTCCCGAATTCAGCTCGATCTCCGGCGAAACGGCGGGACCGTCGAGCGGGCCAACCGATACGACGGTCGATCCATCGGGAAGCACCATTCCAGGACGAAGGTCCGACGATGATGGATCGACACGACCTACCGAATAGGGTGGCTCGGCAATGGGTTGATGCTGAAATTCGCTGCTGTAACCGGGCACCCCATATTGAGGTTCTATCGCACTTTCGTACGGGTAGGTGGAACCGCCGTACACAGGCGCGGTGTCGTAGCTGAAACCGGGGTAGGCCGAGCCATAGTAAGTCGAACCACGATAAATCGGCGAGTAACCGGTTGCTGGATAGCGATAGGAATCACCGAGGCCACCGTAGCCGAGACTGCCGTAACCAAATCCGCTGTATCCGTACGGATAGCCACTGCCGATTGAAATGCTAAAGCCACGGCCCGAGTATAGATTGCTGCCGTAAAAGCCACTGCCAAAACCATAGCCGCCACCGAAGTGGCCGTGATCATGATGGTGGTGATGGCTTCCGCCGTAATGCCCACCGCCATGATGCCCACCGCCATGGTGTCCACCGCCGTGATGTCCACCATGATGCTGAGCCATCAATGAGGATTGCCCCAAGATCAATCCCGAAACAGCGATCCCCAAAACAACGCGACGCATATTAGAAAACAACATCAATTCCGGCTCCCGCGCGAGTCATCGCGACACAAACGAAGGCACGCTGACGAGATCGCTCGTAGGCGACACAGCGAGTTTAGAGACACATCCCTAAAACCATTCCAATCGCCGTCAACAGTGCGCAATTCAACCACTTCTATCCTAGAACATGGCTAAGGATAGGCAAATGAATTACGCAAATTCAGTGAAAGCCGATAACGGCATTTACATTCGGTAGCGCCGCCGGCTAGAGCGAGGATGGTTGCCGGTTGGATGGCGACGAAACCGTGGCTAGTGCCAAAACGAGGGCGCTGCGAAGCATTTTCTCTTAAAGGGTTTGTGCTAATTTAGCGTAGCGGAAGTCGTCAAGACTTTCGTTCCATGATGCATGCCCCCGAAACTCTTGGCGAGTTTCGCTACCCTAGTCGCGGGCGTCTTTGTAGACGCTTGCCGAATGCACGTAGTGCTTGGCGGTTTCGATCAACCGTTTTCGCTGCTCTTCGCTGACGTCGGCAATCACTTTTGCCGGAACGCCCACCGCCAATTTACCGGCGGGGATCACGGTGCCCTCGGTCACCACAGCACCTGCACCGATGATCGCACCAGCACCGATCTTGGCACGGCTCAAGACCACAGCACGAATGCCAATCAACGCACCATCTTCGACAACCGCACCATGTACCACCGCCGAATGTCCCACCGTCACATCGTCGCCGATGATGCACGGCGAACCTTGATCGGTGTGTAACAGCGACAAGTCCTGAATATTGGTTCGATCGCCAATCTTGACGAACTCGGTGTCACCACGAACAACTGATCCGAACCAAACGCTCGAGGATTCTCCGATCGTGACATCGCCACAAATCGTGACGTTGTCCGCGACAAACGCCGACGAATCGATCTGATCAGGGCGAAATTCGGGATCGATCCGGCGGTCTGACATCGTGTCGCTACTTACTTTAAAAATTCGCGTTCAACAAACTTGGTATCGTGGCGACCTTCGAGAAACTCGGGGTGCTGCAAGACTTTGTCATGGAACGACGCCGTCGTACAGATGCCTTCGACCTGCATTTCCCGCAATGCTCGTCGCATCGTCGCAATGGCCTCGGCACGTGTGGGTCGATGGACGATCAATTTCCCGATCATCGAATCGTAGTAAGGCGGCACCGTGTAGCCAGCATAGACATGCGAATCAAACCGCACTCCCAAACCGCCAGGGACAAACATTTTGTCGATGCGTCCGGGGTTGGGCTGGAAATTTTTATCAGGATCTTCGGCATTGATTCGACATTCAATCGCGGCGCCTTCGCACTTCACATCCTCTTGCGAGAATGACAGTTTTTCGCCTGCCGCGACACGAATCTGCTCTTTGATCAAATCGATCCCGGTGATCATTTCAGTGACGGGATGTTCGACTTGAATTCGAGCGTTGACTTCGATGAAGTAGAAATTGTTCTCGGCGTCGACAATGAATTCGACCGTGGCCGCATTGGTATAGTCGGCTCCGCGGATCATTCGCACCGCCGCTTCACAAATTTCGATTCGTCGATCTTCGGGAAGACTTGGGCTGGGCGCTTCTTCGATCAATTTTTGATGCCGCCGCTGAACGCTGCAATCACGTTCGAACAAGTGGCAGACGTTGCCGTGCGAATCGGCGATCACTTGGACTTCGACGTGACGAGGCGACCCGACGTAGCGTTCCAGATAAACGCCGCCGTTTCCGAACGCCGCTTCGGCTTCGGTACGCGCTTGAGAAACCGCCGTGGCCAACGACTTTTCATCCTCGGCCACCCGCATCCCTTTACCACCACCTCCGGCGGTCGCTTTGATCAAAACGGGGAAGCCAATTTTTTTGGCGACTTCGATCGCTTCGGCGTTATCGTTGATCAACCCGTCGCTGCCGGGGACGACCGGAACGTTGTTGGCGATGGCCATCGCGCGAGCGGTATTTTTGTCGCCCAGTTTTTCCATCGCCTGCGGGCTCGGACCGATGAATTCGAATCCGCTCGAGCGACACACTTCGTTGAAGTGAGCGTTCTCGGCTAGGAATCCATAACCGGGGTGAATCGCATCGACTCCGGCCACTTCGGCTGCGGCAATAATTTGGTCGATTTTCAAATAGCTGTCGCTACTGCGTGGTTTACCAACGCAATACGCTTCATCCGCCAATTTGACGTGCATCGAATCGGCATCGGCTTGGCTATACACCGCCACCGAACCGATCCCCATTTCACGACAGGCGCGGATCACGCGCAGAGCAATCTCGCCACGATTGGCAATCAGGATCTTTTTTATCACAGAGTTGTCTATGTTTTATGCGTTCGGATCGATACGGAACATCGGCTTGCCGAAGTCCACCGGTTGCTGGTCGCCGACCAAGATTTCGACAACGGTTCCACTGCATTCCGCGGGAATTTCGTTGAAGACCTTCATGGCTTCGACAATACACACGATCGTGTCTTCGGTAACGCGTTGACCGACTTTGACAAACGGCTCGGATTCGGGATTGGCACGCGAATAAAACGTGCCGATCATCGGAGCATCGATCGTGATTGTGTTCGCATTGGCTGCGGGCGTTGCCGCCGCCGCTGCCGCAGGTGCTGCTGCAGCGGCAGGTGCCGGTGCAGCGGCCGCCGGCATGTACACCGGAGCGGCTGAACCACGATTGAGCTTGATTTTCTCATCGCCTTGCTGGAGATCGACCTCCGACAATTCGTGTTCTTCCATCAACTCTACAATCATGCGAAGCCGGTCGATATCGAAAATATCGGAACTTTGCTTTCCGCCTTTACTCATACTTGACTCACCGTCAGAAAGATTGACGTTCATGTTAATTTTGGGATGCGGAAGTTTTACAGCACCAACCGACAATCATCGAGACCCTTAGGTAGGGTAGTGAGCACTTCGCAACCAGTTTCCGTCACCAGTACATCATCTTCGATGCGAATGCCAAATTCGTTACCGATATACACTCCAGGCTCAACGGTGACAATCATACCCGCAGTGAGCACATCTTCACAATTCGACGACATCCGTGGAGATTCGTGGATTTGCAGCCCAATTCCGTGCCCCAAACCGTGGTTAAACTTGCTTCCCAGCCCCGCATCGCTGATGACACCGCGAGCGATTTTGTCGATTTCCTTGCCCTCGACTCCCGGTTTGATCGCGTCAATCGCTGCCAATTGCGCGGCCAACACAACCTCATATGCCCGCTCAAACTCGCTGGAAACGTTGCCAACGGACAAGGTCCGCGTAATATCGCTGGCGTAACCACGGTATTTCGCGCCCCAATCGATCAGCACGACGCCGCAGCTAGGCATAAAAATTTCGGCAGGATGATAATGAGGCAAGGCGGCGGCGGCATCAAACCCGACAATCGGCTTAAAGCTTGCCGATTCGGCTCCTAAAAATCTCATTTTCGCTTCCAATTCGTGAGCAATCGCCCGCTCAGTCCATTTGGGGGACAACATGGGCAACAGCGCCTGGAAACTGCGTTGCGCGATCGACACCGCCCCCCGAGTGGTTGCAATCTCGTCGTCGTCTTTGACCATTCGCTGTCGCTCGACCACCCCGGTGGTCTCGATCCACGAAAGATCAGGACACGTCTCACTCATTTTGCGATAATCGCTCAGCGAGACGACGGCCGACTCAATGCCCACTCGGCTATACCCTGAATCGCCAAGCACCTGCTTGACCAAATCCATCATCAATTGACTCGGCGGGCGAATCGCAGCGGTAATCGAGGGACATTCGCTCGCCAATTGGATCTCGTAGCGTCCATCGCTGAGCATCGTCGCTTGATCGGGCCCCACCAACAGATAGGAGCTGTCACCGGTAAAGCCGGTCAAATAACGAACATTGATTTCGTCGGTCACCAACATCGCATCGATTTCTAGTGAATCCAGCGATTGGCGAAGGGCGTCGAGTCGTTGAGTCATGATTTAATCGTGGTGTGCGTGGGCTTTGGGATCGTAATCGTGATGCTTTTGATTCACATGAACATGAATCTGAGGATAGTTTGTGTACAGCCATCGCCATCCTGACTCGGTCACCAACGAATTGTCCAAATACAGCGACTCGAGATAGGGCAGCGATGCCAGTGATTTCAGTCCGTCATTGGTAACCGGGATGTCGATCAAATGAACCCCACGCAACGATTCGATCGCAGCGATCTCGCGAGTCACTTCGTTGCCGAGTTTCGGGGACGCGATTCGCAGTTGTCGTAACTCGGGAATCGCCTTTAACAACTGAACTCCCTTTGCCGTGCACTGCGCATGAGGCAAGTTGACGTACCAAAGCGAACTGCACTTTGCGAGCGTTGCCATGCCCACGTCAGTGATCGGCGAATACCGCAGCCGGACCAACTGCAGATTCGGCAACGTCGGCAGGTGAACGATTCCCTCGTCGGTGATCCGTCCTTGATCGACGATTACGGTTTCAAGTTTTTCATGATCCTTGATCTGCAACAGCATCGAATCGGTGATTTCAAAATCATCGACCTGCAACGTCGTTTCGTTGCCTTTACCGAGCCGCTCTCGAATCTGATTAAATTTTTGCTGAGGCGATGGCTCGACCGCCTGAGATTGCACCGCGGTCTCAGTCGATTCGATCCAGCGATACCCCGAATAGGCAACCACCGCGACAAGGACCGACGCACCGATCCAAAATCCTCTGCTGCGAAATCGGGAAACCCTCGCAGCATCCGCGGAACCCGGATTCGCGGCGTCGCCCGCATTGTCGTCACCCATAGTGAGTTCATCTTTTAAGTCTTTTGCCATGCCCACGATCTTAACGACGCGATCTCGGTTGGAGTAGGTCTGTCAACATCCAGATCAATCGCTTCACGTGATGCGAGAAAGCTCGAGCCCATTCTACAGCGGCCAAATTCACAGG
>NZ_JBFHFD010000153.1:0-15081 GCF_041583735.1 Novipirellula sp. | reverse complement strand
CGTGCTGGACACGGCCTTGGGGGCCGCATCTTGGATTATTTTTTCGTTTGCTCATCCCTGAACGAGATAAGTCGCCAGGAAAACCTACGACATGGCCCAAAACAAGCAAGAAAAAACTGGGCAAACGCGGGGGGACTGTTGGCACCCAAACATGAGAACCGCGCTAGGCAGGGAATCGTTCGTTGGGTCAATCCATCAGGGCAATAAAGCTGCTTTTGACTCAAGTTTCGCCAGCGGCATTACGCCGCGGAGCCGGGGTTTTGCCAGCATTGAAGACCACCCCCGACACGTCGGTGTTGAAGACGGCGTTATTTTCGCTTTTCCCAGTGAATCGCCCCCCGAAACGTCAGCGGGAGACCGAATCTAGTTCCATTTTCCACTCGGGTGGTGCAAAACAGCCAACGATAAAATCACACGCGATGTATCGATTGCGGTGGCGTTAAAGTCTTCGCAACTTGTACTTTCGGCTTAAGTGGCAGGATGGTTACTGCCGATACCAACTCAAGCTGAGCGCATTTTGCTCCGCCTTTTGTACCCACGCTTTCACGACGGCAGGACAGGTTTGATGCGTACGGTAACCCTCTCAATGCTTTTATCCGCAGTCATTGCGGCGACCGCGTCTTCATTCGCGACCGCCGAAATTGCCTGGAACGAAAATCTACGCTCGGCACATGCGAAAGCACAGGCAGAAAACAAACTTCTGCTGTTGCACTTCTACAGCGATAACTGTGTTTGGTGTGATCGACTCGAAGCGGGCGCCTTCAAAGCTCCGATTGTCGATGCGGCACTGACGGAGCATTACATCCCCGTCAAAATTCACGCGGGTAAGAACCCTCAACTGGTGGAAATGTTTCAAGTCAAAGCGTTTCCAACCGACGTGATTGTGACCACCAACGGCAAAACGGTCTCGCATACGGTCAGCCCGCAAGCGGCCGATCGTTACGTAGCAATGCTGCAATCCGCTGTGCCTCAAGGGATGGCTGTGCCTCAAGGGATTCAAGCGACCGCCTCACCGACACAAAACCTTGCTGCGGAGACCCCCGCAGAGGCCCCCAAGCCCAACCACGCTCCCGCACCTCAGGTTACCGCCGCTCCGGCTTCGGCTAACCTCGCAGGCCAATTCGCCGGCGGAGCCAAAGGCATTTTGGCGGGTGCACGAACCGATGGAATGACGCTGGGAATGCCAGCCCAGATGACCGAAGAATCGTTGCCAGAACCGAGCAAGGAAGCACTGGCTGCGAGTGCCTCGGAACCACAGTCCGATTCGGTGACTGAATCCCCGAGCCCCGAAAACACGACCGGCAAACCGGATCAGCCAGGACTTGCGATGGAAGGTTTCTGTGCCGTGACCGTGATCAAAGAAGATCGCTGGGTCGAAGGCCGCCCCGATTTCGGGGTGGTCCACCTCGGCAAACTGTACTTGTTCGCAAGTGCCGATGCGATGGAAACGTTCCTTGCCGATCCCGTGACCTACACTCCCGTGCTAAACGAAATCGACGTGGTTCGCTTCTTCGAAGAACGCCGCATCGTGCCTGGCAAACGTGAATGGGGACTCAAAGACCCAACCCACAACCGCATGTTCTTCTTTGCTGACGAAGCCGCAATGAATCACTTCTGGGACGAGCACCATCGCTACACCGACGCTGCGATCAAGGTGATGAACAAAGCGGTCAAAGACGCCAACCCCGGAACCTAGGGTAGGCGGAGGTCCGATCGTAGTGGAGACGGGTGGTTAGTGCTCGATCGCGTGCACGCCGCCGGGTTCGGCGTACGATGGGCGGGTCCCGCTGAGGATCGCCATGCCTGCGGTGAACGCCGCAATCGCAACCGCCAACCAAACACAGCGTGCTGCGGGTTTGCCGAACCGACCTCGCACCGCTGCGATGCTTCGCAACTGATAGGGGCCATTCCAGGGTCCGACGGCAATCACGCTCGAAACCACTGCGAACGCAATGGCAAGCGATCCCACGAGTGGCTCGTCGTAACTCATCTAGCTTCCTCTATCTGCTCAATCGCGGCGGGCGTTTTGATCGCGGGCGTTTTGATCGCGGGGTTAATTTGAATCGCGGTGGATCAATGACATACGGTTACCGACCCTAAGAAAACGGCTCAGGCATCGGTTTGCCGCAACCGCCGCTCCAACACCCGAATTTGCACGCGTGCATTCTCGACGTCGGGACAAATTTCGACACAGCGGCGAAGCGCCGAGATCGCTCCTTCGTAATCACGAGCAAGCATTCGGCAGCGAGCCAACCCTTGCCACGCTGGATAGTGATAGCGGCAATGCCACAGACAACTTCGAAACGCCGTCTCGGCTTGCAGCGAATTATCCAGTCCTTGCCAACAGATTGCCAACTGGTGAAACGCTTCGCTGTAGCGTGGTGCTTGATCGACGAGAATCATCGTCGGTGCCAAAGCCGCTGCGTATTCGGCTCCGTCATTCAGATGCATGACTTGCAGTAGTTGTTGATGATGACGCGGCGCGGCATCACGCACCAATAGTGCGCGGAAGGAATCATCCGCAGCCAGCCGTACGCCGCGATCAGGATCCGACAATGCTTGGCCGAGCGATTCAATCGAGCTGTGGTCACCTAGCATCCCCAGCGCAAGGGCCGACGCACGTCGCATCTCGACGTCACTGCGACGCAGCAAACTGGTTAACGTCGAAGCCGAATAGTACTCATCGACCTCCGCAGCGAATTGAGGCGAATTGGCTGACGTCAGATACCGCCGATAGGCGATCGTCAATCGAGTCGTCCGCACGAGGGGAGTTGTCACAAGGAAGTCCATCAGGATGAGGAAAATAACGAATGTCAGTCGCGTGCATGTTACGCAATCGACTTGGAGCGGCAAGCGATCCCGTCATGGACCTCGGCCTCAGTGACCTCGATCACCTGTCGACCACTCCTCGGTCAACCCTCCCTGATCTTCCGCACAATAGAATCGCGAAACATCGTGATTTCGCGTACAATTTTGTTAAGTTCGTGCGAGTCTAGTTGCCACCAACGTCCTCGGCAACCAACCAAACACCAACTTATCACACTGATTTGGTTTTCTGCGGGACACTCGCGATCGAGATTTGCGGACGATTGGCAACGCCTCGATTGCAGCCCCCGTGGTCTCACCACCGCCCTGATCCAATGGCCCAACCATGGATCGGCGGTGCTCTTTTTTACCTATCCCCGCAACCATGAAACTCTTCGCCATTTTAACATCACTGGTTCTGTGGGGATCCTTTACACATTGCTCGTTGGCTGTGGGGCAGGATCCGTCCAGCGGATTAGAATCGGTTTCGCTAGCCAACCCATTTTTCGCAAAACTCTCAGCAACGAGTCGAGCGATCGTCGACGGCAAACCGCTTCGCAGCGCGGTAGCGGAACTCGCCGATCGCGTTGAAATTCCGATCGTATTGGATCGTCACATCGACCCATCGGCGGATGTCAAAGTGGGTCAAATCGGGCCAACCGTGTATGCCGGAATTCAGCAAGTGGCCGCGTCCCGAGGCTGTGTGACGATGCCCATCGCCGGCGTTCTGCTGGTCGGGCGTCCCGAGTGGGTGGACGGAACAAGCGAAGCGATCCTGTCGCTCTCGGCAGCCCCCGGATACTCGGTGTCGGCAAAAATTGACGTTCAGTGGCCTGCGGCGACGACACCTAGCGAAGCGATCGCTCGAATCGCCACTGCCAGCGGTACGACTCCGCCGGCGACCGGGCTGCCTCATGACCTCTGGCCAGCGGCGAAATGGAAAGCGATTTCCGCGGACGTGGCGTCGACACTCGTGACCGCACAATTCCATCATCCGCCCCGCCGTCAAGGATCAGAGTCAAATTCGACCGCGTCGCCTGCGACCACGAAACGCTTTGCAATTCCCTATCGGCTGGACGCAAATCGGACATCCGTGATCGCGGCGATACGCGGCGTCGACCGGCAAAGCAAACTGAAGAACGTGGGCAAGGAAATTGAGATCACCGCAACCGCCTCGGCTCATCGCGCCGGGATCGAGGCGTTCTTGACCAGCCAGGCGGCGAAACAAGCCGCCAACGTTAGCTTGGACAAAGCAAACTTGACACTGACGCTGCAGAACACTGCGGCCCATGAAGTGCTGAGCAAACTTGCCGCCGCAGCCGGCCGAGCCTGCCAAATCGAGCCGGCGGCAGAAGGTCAGTGTCGTCAATTGATTACGATGAGCATGCAGAACGCATCACTTCGTCAATTGGTCCACGAGATCGCCAAACAAGCAGGCGTCGATATCGAGTGGACCGATGACACTTTGGTGGTTTCAGCGCAGTAGAAAAGTAGGCCGGATCGCAGCGGAGCGAAGATCCGGCATCGCAGCGGCAACGAATTCACCTTCGTCGTTCCTTGCTACACTGCGATTACGGTTCGCCCCAATCTTCTTCGGTGTCTTTAAGCGACGTGGGGAGCGTGCCACCCCGACCAATCTCATATTGTCCTTCCGCAACAAATCGGTGGAATGTCGACCATTGATAGTCAGAGATGCGGTTGACACATTGGTGTTTACGCGGATTCCAGTGGATGTAGTCGACACACCGCTCAAGATCCTCTTCGTCGCGGACGGTGTGCTCCCAAAATCGTGGCTGCCAAACACCACGTTCTCCTCGTTTTCTTTGTGATGGAGTCACGACGGCTTCGGGTAGTCCGGCCGCAAGCCAAGATCCAGTGAACTCGGATTTAATTCTCCTCAGTCGAAGAGAGTAGTCCGCATCCTCGGGCGGCAGTTCCATGACGAGGTGCCAGTGGTCGGCTAACAACACGGTTGCAAAGAGTTCGAAAGGATGCGTTGTACGGACGGTGCGGATGGCTTCACGCAAGAACTGCCGTCCGCAGGCGGTCGTCAAAATAGGGCGTCGGTGGCAGGCGACAACGGTGAAGAAGTAAGTGCCACCAGGAACGAAAAATCGTTGGTATCTCGACATGCTCGCATGCCTAGCAAGAATGATTTTTACCGCGGTCCGAAATTAACCATTGCCGCAATCAATTCGGCGTAAAGGACGCGGTGATTGAGTGCACGTGAAATCGATCGAATTTCGTGAATTCTTTACAACCATTTTCCACAAAATCACACGGATTCCGAAATCGCGGCGACAACGAACTCACCATCACATTCGCATCTGCCGGATCTGCGTCGCTTTGGGCGACTTGATCCGGCCTACATCTCTTGGGCTTTGATTTCAGCTTGTCGCAGCGCCTCGACTAAACGCTGGATCTCAGCGACGGGCAATTCTTCGGTTCGTGCGGTTTCGGTATAGCCGAGTGATCCGAGCACTTCGTCGACTTGACGTTTATCCAAACGCCCTTTCATGCCGCTGACCACAACGCTGCGCAAGAACTTGCGTCGGTGAAAGAACAGAGCACGAACGGTTTCGTGAAAGTAACGCAGGTCCGGAATCGTTTCTCGCCACTCGGGTTGCGCATCCAAACGGATGATGGCCGAATCGACGTTGGGTCGTGGCCAGAAGACTTTGGGTGACAACACCCGCACGATGCTACATTTGCATAACGACTGCAACCACACGCTCAGCGCGCCATAATCCTTGCTGCCGGGCTGGGCAACAATTCGGTCACCGACTTCCTTTTGGATCGTCGCGACGACGACATCGGGGGAAGGTGTTTCGAGCATCAAGTTGCTGATGATCGGAGTGGCAACGTTGTACGGCAAGTTAGCGACCAACAAGAAACGAGCGTTCTCGCCAATGCGGCTCATCGCATCACGAATCTGCACCATCATGTCAGGACGAAGCGTGTTTTTGTTGTGCAGTGCATCGCCATGCAACAACCGCACATTCGGTCGCCATCCCAATTCTTCTTTCGCCAAGCGATGTAAGTTCTCATCGATTTCGATCGTCAACACCGCACCAGCGGCGTCGGATAATCGCGACGTCAACGAACCAACCCCGGTGCCCACTTCCAAGACGACATCGTCTTTGCGCATCTCTGCGGAATTGGCAATCAGGTCGACGAGGTTCAGATCGATAAGAAAATTCTGGCCGTATCGCGATACGGGCTGCAGCCCTGCGGCGGCAAGTCGTTTGGAAAGATACGATGCGGTTTGTCGTGGCTGGTTCACGGGATTTCAATCTTTAGGGTTCGAGAATCGAACATGCTTGGGATGCGGGCTTCCCGGAAAATTCAACATTCGGGGACAAGCTTGACGCTACTTTTTTTGTCGGGGAGAGAATCAGAGATCCGTTTAGCTGGAAACCCTTGATCCATTTGCAGTTTCGGGTCGCAACGACTCCATTGAACGCTGGACATATTTTGCCAGCACATCGGTTTCTAAATTCACGCAGTCTCCGACCACTAATTTTCCCAGAGTTGTTTGATCCAAGGTATGCGGGATCAACGCGACGCTGAAAAAATCTTTACCCGCGTCCACCACGGTTAAGCTTACCCCGTCGACCGCGACGCTGCCTTTGGAAGCAATTTGCGTGGCAAGATTTTCGGGCACGGAAAAAAATAAATTCGACCACGGTGGGTCGTCACGACGTTCATTCAACGTGGCGAGAGCGTCGACATGCCCGGTCACGTAGTGCCCGCCCAAGCGATCGCCAACCGCGAGCGACCGCTCGAGATTGACCGGGCTGTCTTGTTTCAGTTGGCCCAAATTGGTGCGTGAGAGGGTTTCGGCCCCCGCTTCGAAGCCCAAGATGTTGCCGTCAATCTCGATAACGGTCAAGCAACAACCATTAATTGCAATACTGTCGCCGATTTGGACACCTTCGCAGATCGAGGTGGCATCAATTTGGAAGCGTCGTCCGGGAGGTTCGTTTCGGATCTCCGCAATTCGGCCGACCGTTTCGACAAGTCCGGTGAACATCGTTTCGGTTAATTTTTAGGGTAAGGAAAGTTCGGAAGCTGAGATAAAGCATGCCGGTGGCGTGTCGAAGTCCGTCGTCGATTCTGTTTTTGGAGATCAGTGACGGGTAGCCACAGCGTGCCGCATTGGACAAAATGCCGGCGGTTTGCACAACGCAGCTGGCGTCGCACGCCCCCCATTTACCCAACAACTTACAAAACTTTTCGCAACTATCTCTCTCTAGCAATATCTACGAGGCCCTCTGATGACTCTGATCGAAGCAATTCACGCTCGCCAAATCCTTGATAGCCGCGGAAACCCAACGGTGGAATGCGAAGTCCTACTCAGCGACGGCGCCCACGGTCGTGCGGCGGTTCCAAGCGGAGCGAGCACCGGCGCTCACGAAGCATGGGAACTTCGCGATGGCGACAAATCGGTCTTTATGGGCAAAGGCGTCCAGACCGCAGTGGATAACGTCAACAACGTGATCTGCGAAGCTCTCGAGGGACTCGACGCGACCGATCAAGCCGCAGTCGACGCCACCATGCTCGAACTTGATGGCACTCCGAACAAGAAGAAACTTGGTGCCAACGCGATTCTCGGCGTTTCGCTGGCTGTGGCTCACGCCGCCGCCTCGTCGACCGGCCAACCCCTCTACCGCTACCTTGGGGGCGCCGGCGCACGTCTTTTGCCCGCGCCGATGATGAACATCATCAACGGTGGCGAGCACGCCGATAACGGTGTCGATATCCAAGAATTCATGGTCATGCCACTTGGTTTCGAGCGATTCAGCGACGCACTTCGATGCGGTACCGAAGTATTCCACAACCTCAAGAAAGTGTTGTCCGACAAGGGCTACAGCACCGCTGTGGGTGACGAAGGTGGTTTTGCACCGGACTTGAAGAGCAACCAAGAAGCACTCGACGTGATCATGACCGCGATCGACAAAGCGGGCTACAAAGCGGGCGAACAAGTCTTCATCGCCTTGGACGCGGCTTCGACCGAGTTCTACGATAGCTCGACCAAGAAGTACACGATCGACAAGAAAGAATTGTCGGGCGACGAAATGGTCGACTTCTTCGCCGATTGGTGCAGCAAGTACCCGATCTGCAGCATCGAAGACGGATGCGACGAAGACGATTGGGATACGTGGAAGAAGTTGACGCTGAAGCTGGGTGACAAAGTGCAACTCGTTGGCGACGACTTGTTCGTCACCAACGTCGAGCGTTTGCAACGCGGCATCAACGAAGGCATCGCGAACAGCATCCTGATCAAGGTCAACCAAATCGGTACGCTGACCGAAACGATCGACGCGATCCAATTGGCGAATCGCAACGGTTACACCGCAGTAACAAGTCACCGTAGCGGTGAAACCGAAGATGCGACGATCGCGGATTTGGCGGTTGCACTGTCGACCGGACAAATCAAGACAGGCTCGGCAAGCCGCAGCGACCGGATGGCGAAATACAACCAATTGCTCCGCATCGAAGAGATGCTCGGCGACGCGGCTCAGTACGGCGGACCTTTGTTCCCCAAGCGAGCCTAAAACGATTAGCGGTCATCCGCTAACGATGGTACCTTGAAAGCGACACTCGCTTTCATGAAGGGCGGTGTTTGAAAGAACACCGCCCTTTTTTTGTTACGAAGCAGTGCTGCAGGAGTCTTTCAGTATCGAGGCCGTTTTGACACTAGCCCCGGTTCCGCCGCTGAACCGGCACTAGCGTCCAAACGGCGACCTGAATTTCGCCCAATGATTCCTGCCGACCTGCTTAGTCCTTCAACACCAAGAGCCTGATTCACGATGCAAGTCCTTGCTGAACAACCGCTGCTGATCTCGTTGATGGTGGGCCTGATCGGGGGCGCGTTACTTTACGGTTGGACCCAAACCGGCAAACGGGCTGCCGCGATCCTAGGGCTTGTCTTCCTTTTGTTGGTTCCGGCAGTCTGGATCATTTCATCGATGATGGTCACCGATCGCGAACAAATCGAAGCGATCATTTACCAAGCGGCTGCTGCGGTCGAAGCCAATGATCACGAAGCGGCGCTACAATACATTGCCGATCCGCAGGCGAAAGCTCAGGCGGCGCAAGAACTTCCCAATTACATTTTCAGCCTCGCGCGAGTCAATCGAATCCGCAGCATCGTGATGATCGAGGGCAGCTATCCGCCGCAAGCCGATGTCGACATGAGTGTCAAAGTCGATGTCAGCAGTAAGCGAGGCGGTATCCGCGATATGCGAGTGCCACGTCGGCTGTTGCTGCAGTTTGAGAAAGGCTCCGACGATCAGTGGAAAATCGTCAAGTACGAACACATGCCGATCGCGGGGGGCCCTGATCAATTCAGCACGGGGAACTAGGCACGATTGACGCTGTGCCCAAAGTAGCCAGAACCGCGGAGGCGGCGCAGTGAAAAGTGAAAAGTGAAAAGTGAAAAGTGAGGAGTGAGGAGTGAGGAGTGAGGAGTGAGGAGTGAGGTTGGGAGTTGGGAGTTGGGAGTTGGGAGGAAAGCGAATTCACCCTCCCGGAGGGAGGGGCGGCCGCACGAAGCGGCCGGGGAGGGCTGGTGACCTAGAACGGGCACCGTCCATTTCTAACACTACGAACCCCACCGGTGAGCCGGCTACCGCCGACTCTGACCTCCCCCAAAAAAAGGGGAGGTCAAATCAGCTTGCCCTCTCCGAGCATTTTCTTGCTGGCCAACGATGAGATCGCGGCTAAAAACGCGCTCTTTTTGCTGTTTTCAAATTTTGTTTTGGCTTTCGTGATGGCTTTGACCAGACGTGTCCTGCCGCCCGCGATGATAGACGTGTCACCCAAACGTTCGGTGTTCAAAACATCGCCTCCCACGCTATCACGGAAGAAAATCAAATGGCAAAGTTCTACGTTCAATGTGGCTCGATCGAAACCATCCTTGTTGCCGAGTCGGCTGAATCGGCGGCAATGAACGCTCTGGATCAAATGCTTCAATCCCATCTGTGGATCTATGATGACAACGGATTGAGCGAGCAAGATTGCCGAGACCACTTGATGATCGAAGCGTTGTTGCACCTCGCTCCGACCGTGCGGGTCAGCGAGCAAGGGTTTAGCCGCAGCGACGCGATCGAAATTGGCACCCCAGAAACCATCGAAATGTGGCACCGATTGATGGTGGGGATGAAGCGCTTGTTCGCATCGGCGGGAATGCCGACTCGGTCCATGAGCTCGATTGGCTGCGTCCCCACGGTCGCGTTTACCGCGCCACGAGTGCCCCGTTAAGGCAGTCATGCCCAAGGCCGTCTACTCTGTTGGGTAGCGGTGCATCGCGGGGCCGCCCGCTAGCAGCGTGATAAAAACGTTCGGTTTCGACCGGGCGGCTCGCGCCGCTCCTCTATAAACCCACCCACCTCGTGCCAATGTAGATGGCCTTATGAAATTTGCATTTTCAGATCCATCCGCTGGCCGCTTCGACAGCTCTCTCGGGCGGCCGCCAGGATACTGCCAGCACAATACACGTCATCCAAATCGCTCATGTTTCGCACCAGACTGGTGACGCTGCGATAGAACTGGGTTAGCAATTGCTGACCCACCGGCAATTCTGTTTCAAGCGATTCGAGATGCCGGCCGGCATCGTCAAACCACACCAACGTTGATGGCAGATCGATAAATGCGACACCGCGCTCGCAGCAAATCTGCATCGCCGACGGAGGCCGGAAACTCACCGCTTCGTGCCAAGCCGAACGGATGTAGCTGCCGCAACTGATCTGAGCCGTCACGGGGGGCTTTGGATCGGCGCCGGCGAACTGCAGACTCATGCATTCGTAATCGGCGGGCGAGGTATGACTGAGCCCTGTCGAAACGACGCTTTGAGGTTCCCGCCCGACAACATAACGGCACCAATCAATCAACTCGATCAACTCTTCCTGCAAGGGGTTCGTCACCACCGTGTTGGGCTTGGGTGCCGCTGGATCGACTTGGACGCGTCGATGGCAAAACACGAGTCGTGGAGGCCCGAGGTGGGTGGCGATCAATTCTTTGAGCCGCAGCGTGGCGGGGGCGAATCGTTTGGGGAACTCGGTCATGAACGCCACGCCGCTGCGATCGATGACATCGCGAATTCGACTTGCCTCGACAGGGTCAAAATCGAGGTCTCCCGCCCAATAGATTGCTTTGCCGGCATCACATGCGGCCAACATCGGTAACCATCCGAGCCAACTGCGTTGGAGCACGAGGACGGCATCGATGTCACAGCGCGAGACGAGCGTCTGGTAACCGTCCACCGGATCGGCTTGGAACTCTGCGGCAGCGTTTTCCGCCAATTTTGACACCGTGCTGAAGATCGCACGCACATCAAATCGATCCTGCAGCATTTGCAACGCAGGCCGATGACGGGTTTGCCATGCATCCCCTAAACCGATCAAACCGATGCGAAGCTTCATACATAACCAATCGAACGAAAGTCGTGTTGACCACAAGAATTGATTGCAAAGCAGACACGTTGGCTGCAAAAGCGACAATCCGAACCAAAAACCGTACTAAAAATCCGTATTCCCGAAAAATTTCCAGCGTTCCATCACCCCCACCATTAGCCGGGTGCGGCAACTTGGCACACCTTTTTGGCACGCCCGAAACCGTTTGCGAACAATAGTTTAGCGTTGAGCATACCAAAATATAGAGTTGTACAAATCAAAAACGCGGATCTCGTTCAAGGTCCATTTCGAAAAAATGCGGACGTTGACCCTTGTGGCCCTCCGACTCATCCATAGAATCCTCCCAACTCGCCAAAAACACCTAACCGTCAAGCACTCGAGACTTGGGGATTAGGAGTGATTGCGAGCAAGCTTTTAGCGGGAAGAATGGCCCTCATTGGTATCGATCGATGGTTGCAATTCCCCCTCAAAAAGCTCCTCCTTAGCAAACAATCGTTTTTTCAACGCACGAACGCGGAACTTTCCTGATTCGCAATGCGGCGAGTCAACGAAAGATCAGCAAAAACGATTGCCGTCATGGAAGTCGCTAAGGCGTTCCGGTTAGGAATCTTGTCTCAACATCCTTGTGGTCTCCAAATTCATTAGTTTGATCAAGCGTTCATTGCGATGAAGGTTCGATCGGTTGGCAGAGTGCCGCCGCCCACATTGATGTACCCCGAAAACCTAGGGAGTCTGGAATGGTTTCGTTGCTTTTAGCTTTGGTCTTGTCGAGTGTGACAAGCGAACAACAGATGCAGCAGAACTACGCTTCGGTTTACAAGCAATCGATTGAAGAAAACAAGCCTTTGATGGTCGTCGTTGGCGCCGAGTGGTGCCCCGCATGTCACGTCTTAAAAGACTCGACCATCAAACAAATGGCACAAACGGGCGAATTGGACGAAGTTTGTGTCGCGGTTATTGATAAAGATCGGGATCCCGAGTTGGCCAAGCAACTCACCCAGGGCGAAAACATGTTGCCCCAGATCATTATGTTTACGAAGACCGAATCGGGTCAGTGGAATCGTCGTCGTTTAATGGGTTTTCAGCCCAAGCAACCGGTCCGTACCCTGATTCGAAAAGCCATCTTGGACCGCCAGGGCTAACTTGGACCGACGGGACTAAACCGATACCAAGGTTTGACCGATAGAAAACAATAATGGAAGCGTCAGTTGTGACTCCTGTTTCACAGCTGACGCTTTTTTTTGGGATATCGGTTATTCTGTGTGTTCATTGACCCAAAATGAAATTGGAAAGGCAGACACAAAGCATGAGCTTCTCTGAGGATTTGGACCATCTGATTCGCACCGACGAGCCCCTTTCGCCATTGGTATGGCTTGGAATCGGTGGGCCCGCGCGTTTTTTCGCTGAACCAGTCGACGAAGCAGAACTGCAACGCGTTTACCGCGAAGCCACCGAGGCCGGATTGGCGATCCGTATCCTGGGCGGCGGCAGCAACGTGCTGGTACGCGAATCGGGCTTTGACGGCTTGGTTATCTCGCTCGCCGCAGCGGCCACCAGCGAATTGGAAATCAAGGACAATCGGCTGATCGCGGGCGCCGGGGCAAAACTGTCCCATGCGGTCATCAAGTCGGTGGGGGCTGGGTTGGGCGGACTCGAACATCTCGTCGGGATCCCCGGTTCGGTGGGCGGAGCCGTTGTCGGCAACGTTTCCAACGGAGGCCGTGATATTGGATCGGTCGTCGAAAGCATCACCGTGATCGAAAGCGACGGCTCGACGCGAGAATTGAATCAACACGAAGCGGGCTTTTCGCACCGCAAAACGGCGCTGAACGGGCTCGGTGTATTAAAAGTCACCTTCGCGCTCGAACCACGCGACGTTTCAGCACTGACCAAACGGATGCAAAAGCTCTGGATCAGCCGAAATGCGGACCGTCCGAGTGAACAGCGACGGATTGCGACGCCGTTTGTCGATCCCGATGGAATGCCAGCAAACACGCTGATCCAAAACTGCGGGCTGGCGGGGGTGCGTGAGGGAGATGTTTCACTTGATGCCAACCATCCTCAATACTTGATCGCTCACACCGGCGCCACCAGCGAACAATGCTTGCGTTTGATCGAGCGAGTACGTGAACAAGTGCTGCTGCAAACCGGGATCGACTTGCAATTGAATCTGCAGATTTGGTAGAGAGGTGGGTTAGCTAGTCGCGTTGTGATTGGCTTTACAGCGTTCGATTGGCCATTCGGCTGGCGAACGCAATGCATTTCGCAACGAATCAACAATGGATTGTAAGAGGCAAGTACGGTGGCGATGAAATCGAATCGCGAAGACCGCCCCCGCCCGATTCGCGATATGATCCGGCGGCTGATTGTGGCTCCCGCGTCGCTCTCCTTTATCTGGCCCGTCTTGCTGATTGTGGGCGGCTATGTCGCCTGGGATCGCTGGGGTGCCGAGCATGTCGCCAATAAGTTCTATGGCGTGCAGCTCAAAAACATCCAAGTGACCGAGCCTCCGGGCTTCATTCGCACCGACATCCCAGGGACGGTATTTCGCGATACCGCGCTCGACCAACTTTCGCTTTTGGACGTGCAAGCCACTGCAAAAATTGCCTCCGCTTTTGCGACCCACCCGTGGGTCAGCCGTGTGATCAGTGTCCGCAAACTGCCCGGCGGCAAAGTCGATGTGCATCTGGAATACCGACGCCCCGTGGCGATGGTGCACGTTTTCAAACCCAACCAAGCCGATTCGGGCAGCTACTTTTTCCCGATCGATGGAACCGGAACTCTACTGCCGACCACCGAGTTCGCCCAATCCGAAACGCTCGACTACATCCACATCGAAGTCCCTGACGTCTATCCGACCGGAGTGGTGGGGGGACCATTTGGCGACGTTCGAGTCGAAGCGGCAGCTCGCTTGGCAGGCGTTTTGTCGCCCGTGCAAGAACAAGCCAAAGTCCGTGCGATTGGCGTCCATGGTGACACCCGACAAAATATCGTGCCGCAGTTGGAAATCACGACCACCGACAATCGGCGACTGTTCTGGGGCAGCCCTCCGGGACTCGAAGAGGGAGGCGAACGCACGGTGGAAATGAAACTGCACGCGCTGATGAGCGGCGAAGAGATTACCAATGGCGATCTGCGGCTGGCCAAACGAACTCGCCTGGAGTAAACCAGACACGCGGGTCCGCCAGTATCGACGCAGCCAGTATCGCGACCGCCAGAGTCGACACCGCCAGATTTGAGGCATCGCGTTTTGCAGCACGAGCCTCACTGCAATCCACCGATTCCGCCGACAGTCGTGGCGACTTTCGCTACGACTTGGGTGTTGCTCGAATGCGCTGCGTATTGCGAGCGGAGCTTCGCATCAACGTGGTGCGACACTGGTGAGCGATGAATCATGCGGCCGCGATTCAATGACTCCCATTTGCTGCAGGTGTTGGTTCACTAGCCCCCACTCACTTTGAGTCAAACGCGGCTTTTCCAACTCCCAAAACAGAGGGTCGTTGACCATCAACATCGCCAACGACCGAGGCGTATCCTCGACTCGCGGACGCAGCATCCGAATGGTTTCGCCGAGACGCGCTCGCTGCTCGAGCTCGAGATCGGTGGCCATCATCCGCTGGACCATCGGAATGATGGGTGTCCCCCAGCGAAGCAATTGCTGCTGAGCCGAGATCCGCGTGTTTTGACGTGACGAACGCAATTGTTCGACACAGCGAACGACTTCGGACAAGGGGATTCTGGGAAGCCTATCATGATGCGCCAACACGGCAACATGAATCTGATCCGACAACTCGGCAATCGAATTCCCTCGCAACACTCGCGAGGTCAAGTCGGCGTAATGCAGATCAAAGACTTCGGG
>NZ_JBFHFD010000152.1:0-15124 GCF_041583735.1 Novipirellula sp. | reverse complement strand
GATTCGTAACGTTTTGTCCGCCAGATTGATTGCCTTGGCCGGCGAATTCGGCGGTGGATCTTCCTCGCGATTCACACACCAACGCTGACAGATCTGGTAGCGGTCACCCATGCGTTCGACCTGTGTGAATTTGATCGACCGGCTACCGATATCGATTCCGATCCAACCTCGTGGCGTTGACGCAAATGAGGTTCTCGCGTGGTGTTGTAATGTTGTCAGTACGGACATAACTGCGGCACCTTTATTGTGGCATGGACGAGACGTCCAGCAGTGGAAGGATGACCGAGAAAGCCACGCCCGCGACCACCATTCCTAGGAAGACAATCACGACCGGTTCGAGTAACTTGACTAAATCACGCAGATGACGTTCACCTTGGTCCTCGAAATACTCACCGACCATTTTTAAGACATCGCCAAGCTTGCCGGTCCTCTCTGCAGTCGCGACCATTTGCGCCGCACCCGAAGGCAGGAAGGGCGACGACAATAACGTCGGTCCAAGGCCTTCGCCGCGAAGTACCTCGGATTCAAGCCGTTCGTACATCGACCGAAACAAACTGTTGCTTGATGCCGAGCGGCACAAACGAATGCTTTCGATCAAGGGAACACCGCTGCTAAGCATGGTTCCAAGCAATCGAAATGTCCGTCCGGTCGACAGCGATCGAGTGGCTTTCTTGGCAAACGTGAAGTTCAGCGAAGCGTAGTCCCAAGCGTCGCGGACAAAGTTTGCATTTCGTAATGAATAAGCGGCAAACGCCAATCCAACGAATACCGCGCCGAGCAAAACGAAATGGCCGCGAACCAATTCACCCATGTTCAACATCAGCTGGGTGAACGGGGGCGGCGCCTTTTCTAAGTCCGCAAATACTTTCGCAAATTGAGGAAGGATAAAGAAGAACAGCACGACCAGCACCACCAACGTCACGACGCATAGCACCAACGGGTACATCAACGTCGACACTACCGTTTGTCGCATCCGCAAATCGCTACGTAGCAAATAGGTCAAACGCTCGAGCACCTCGGTGATCGAACCGCTTTGTTCGCCCGCGGCAATGCCGGCGACAAACATTTCATCAAAAACGTGAGGATGTTTTCGTAGTGCGCTGGCAAATGTCGACCCCCCTTCAATGTCTTCGCTAACACGGCTCATCACGGTTTGCAGTGCAGGGTTGGTGCACTGACCGGCAACCGATTTCAGTGCCTCGGAAAGATCGACCCCTGATTGGCTCATGATCGTGATCTGCGACAACATCATTACAATGTCGTTTTTTTTGATGCGGTTGCCGAACGAGATCGAAGCGGGACGCACCGCTTTGACTTTATCGGCACTGATTTGCAGCAAAAACAATCCTTGTTGTCGCAGCTGAGAACGTGCTTCGGCCAACGAATTGGCTTCGATGTCACCGAGGGTGATTTGGCCACTGCGTTCTTTGGCTCGATAGTTGAATTTCATGATCGGTTCCCTCACGGTTTAATCGACGAAAGCTACTCGTGATACTTCGTCGAGACTGACTTTCCCTTCCTCGGCTAAACGCATTCCCTCATCGACCAAAAACGTTCCGGATTGTTTCATGTGTTGATTGCGAATCGCTTCGATGTCGGCACCTGCGGAGATGATTTCTCGCATTTCACGGTCAACACATAGCACCTCGTACAGTCCGGTGCGTCCGCGTGAACCGGTGTCGTAACAATTGCGACATCCTTCGCCACGAACAAACGTGCGACGACGGTCCCCTTTGTATTGAAACGAGTCTAGGATTTCGGGGCTGGGAAAGTAGCTTTCTTTGCAGGTCGGACAAACCATCCGTACCAAACGTTGTGCGATGACTCCCAGCAACGCTGCCCCGATTTTAAACGGTTCGACCCCCATGTCGCGAAGCCGCGTGACGGCGCTGAAACTATCGTTGGTGTGCAGCGTGCTAAGGACCAAGTGGCCGGTCAACGCAGCTTGGATGGCAACGGCTGCGGTTTCCGCGTCACGAATCTCACCAACCATGATCACGTCGGGGTCTTGCCGCAGGATCGCACGCATCGCTCCGGGAAAGGACATCGGTTTGTTACCGCCGACGGGAACCTGAACAATTTGGTCCAAGTCATATTCAACCGGATCTTCCACTGTGACGATATTGCGTTCGACCGATTTGATCAGCTCCAGTGCAGAGTAGAGCGTGGTCGTTTTTCCGCTTCCGGTTGGTCCCGTGACCAGCACCAATCCATGGGGCCGATGCAACATTGCTTTGACGTCGCCCAATAATTTCGGAGGCACACCCAGTTCATCAAGATTGAATGTGACGTTTTGACGATCGAGCACGCGAATCACGACCTTTTCGCCGTGATTCGTTGGCAGTGTCGAAACCCGTAAATCGATTTCACGACCTTCGACGGTCAAGTGAATGCGTCCGTCTTGGGGGATGCGGTGTTCGGCGATGTCAAGTTTCGCCATCACCTTGAGCCTCGAGATAATTGCCGGATGAAAGTCGCGGCGAGGTCGCAACGTCTCACGCAACAAGCCATCCACGCGGAATCGTACCGACGTGCAGCGTTGTCCCGGTTCGACGTGAATGTCGCTTGCCTTTTGACGAACCGCGCTGACAATCATGTAATTGACGAGATTGATGATCGGGCTGCCGTTGGCTAACGACTGCAAATCCGCAATGTCGATGTTGAAATGATCCGCCTCTAAATTTACTGCGTCGGGATCCATGTCCGCAGTGACCGCATCGACCGCAAAGTCGTTCTCGTAGCAGCGAGGGAGCATCCGCTCGATTACCGATCGCAGCGTCAATACCGGTTTGACTTGCAGCCCGGTGATTCGTTCGATCTCGTCGACATGCTGAAGATTATGCGGGTCGACCATGGCAACGCTTAACTTGCCACGCACCTTGAACAGGACCAGTGCCTCCAGCGATTCGGCTTTTGCCTTGGGCAACAGCTGCACGACCGCAGGGTCGACCATTCCGTCACGTAGCAGCGCATAGGGAACGTCGCGTTGTTGACTCAAAAAACGCAGCAACGTGCCTTCATCGATCAAACCCAGTTCCAGCAGCGTCTCGCCCAGACGCGCACCTTTGGCGGTATGTTCGGTAAGTGCGGCTTCGAGCTCATCGCGGGTAAGTACACCGGCGCGGACCAAACGCTCGCCCAGCGGCAATGGCGTTTCCGATGCCGCTGCGTGACTTCGTTTTGCTCGTTCAATAACCAAACTCATCGCGAGAAACTCCCGACGGCGGAAACGACGTCATCGGAGATCGCAAAGTCGCGGTCTAGCTCGGTCGCTTGCAGGATTTCGGTGCACAGCGGATTGAGTGCGGCCAGGTGAATCGCTCCACCGTGTTGCAGACAGCGGTCTCGCAAATCCAATAAGAATTCCAGACCGGCGCTGTCGAGCAGGGGAATGTTGCGTAAATCAAATACGATCTTGGGCTGCCCATGCCCAAAACATTTCTCGCAGTGACCCGCCAATTCGACGGTATGCTCACGGCTTAAGGGATCATTCCCCGAGAGCACAAACACACTGCCTTGCTTGGAGCATTCGAACATTCGATTCACTCCAATTAATTCAGGGGTAAAGTCAGGGTGAAACGGGATCCCACATTCAGTTCGCTTGAGATGACAATTTCGCCACCGTGCAGTCTTGCGACTTCTTGCGAGAAGGCGAGTCCTAGGCCGCTGCCGCTGATCTCTTGGACCCGCGAGTCATGGCTGCGGAAGAATTTTTCACAAAGCCGTGGCAACTCCTCCGCAGAAATACCAAAACCCGTGTCCTCGACTTGCAATTGAATCCCCTCGGCATCGGTTTCGACCAACAGACGAACACTTCCGCCTGCGGGGGTGTACTTGGCCGCGTTGCTAAGTAAATTGACGAGTACTCCGGCAATCTTGTCTTTATCAATTCGCAGTTTTGGTAACTTCGCTGGTAACTTGCTTTCAAACGCTAAAGTTTTCTCTTGTAGCGAAGGCTGAACTTTTTCGATCACTTCATCAATCAAACGCTGCATGTCGGTTTCGTGACGCACGACCGAGATCGCGCCCGATTCCATCTGGCTCACGTCAAGTAGGTCGTCGACAAAACGGGCCAACCGAGTCGCTTCGGACATCAAAATGTTGTAAAAGCCCTTTTGATGTTCGACATCGATGTCGTCATTGTCGATCAACGTTTCGGCGTAGGCTTTGATATTCGCCAGCGGCGTTCGCAGTTCATGCGTCGCGGTGAACACAAATTGG
The DNA here is from genome assembly GCF_041583735.1 of Novipirellula sp. Taxonomy (NCBI): domain Bacteria; kingdom Pseudomonadati; phylum Planctomycetota; class Planctomycetia; order Pirellulales; family Pirellulaceae; genus Novipirellula; species Novipirellula sp. The sequence continues at coordinate 10,903 of NZ_JBFHFD010000152.1, read as the reverse complement.
TTCCGCATTTCTTCGGCAAGTTTCTGTTGTGTGACGTCGCGAAGACTCCACAACGAACTACCTTGCTCGAACGCGTCGCCGATCAACGGGGTGCGGCTCAATCGCCAAACACCAGCGGAAAGTTCGTTGCCGAGCAACAATTCGATCGTGAAACTGTTTGATTTTTGTTGTTGCTCATCCAGCTCCGCAGCGCTGGCGGGACTGACGGCGGTGGCGAACCACTGGCCGAGTTCGCGTCCGGCGACATCACTTGCCGACGCGGCGCCAACCATGGCCACCAACGCATTGTTGGCAAGCACGACATTGCCGTTGGGATTCGTCAATGCGACCCCTTCGGACAACGCGTTGAAAATACCTTCCCATCGTTTGCCGGCGGAAGCGTCAAGAGTTTCACGCAGCCGCTCTTCGAGTGAGCCGAGTGTTCCTTGTTCGTTGATTTGTCGCAGCAATTTGTTCCATCCCGCCGCGACGGGAGTGGTGGCAATCAGCGGGACGAGCTCTGCAGGGGAGCTGCAGACGCCAGTGGTGATATGTTGCAGTTGGTTTTCGATTGATTCATTGATTTGAACCGATCGCCGCATGATAAAGCTGCCGACCAAAAGCAAAAACAGCGGAACCGCCACCGTGATCGAGACGGATTCAATCAGGGCTCCTCGCCATGCGAGCGTTAATGCAACGCTGACGACTCCAAAGATCGAAGCCAGACCGCACATTAAATATCGGTCAACGATTCGGCTGCTTAGCGACGGGATTGCGTTGGAGATAGGATTCATGAATGCGGTTTGGGGTTCACGAATACACGGCGCTGGTGTCTTCGCTGGCAGTGAGCAATTCGTTTACGACGGCAACAATTTCTCGGATACTAAACGGCTTGAGAACAAGTTTGGCGATATTCCAATCACGCCGCAGTTGTTCTCGATCCAATTCCATCCCCTTGGCTGAACACATGATGATGAACATCGCATCGAGTGATCGGTTTTGTCGGATGTAATGACAGAGTTCCGCTCCGTCGACATTGGGCATTTGGTAATCGGTTATCAACAGGTCGAACGATTCGTTGGCGAGCGATTCCATTGCCTCGGCACCATCGTGGGCAATGGTGACGTCAAAGCCGGAACGCTGGAGATTGAATCGCAGCACATCGCCAAGGACGCGATTGTCCTCTGTGATTAAGATCCGTCTTTTTAAATCACTCATTGAATTGGCCTAATAGGAATGATTGCGTTCACCGTGCGGAGGTCGGTGAACGCAATCGTCATGGATGGGCTGTGAAGTGGGGTATCGCGACCAGAAGCCTGGGCTGACCGCACGCAAACGCGGCTACCATTTCGTGATAAAGCCCGAGTCGTTAACACAAAACTCACCCGTGGATTCGTCATAAATCCAACCCCCAGCGGCAGTGGCAGTTTCAAGCGGTGAAGTTCCTGCCACGATGCCGGCCCCTGGCATGGATCCCACTTGGGTCGCAGGAAAGGCGCCTTGCAAATAAGGCTTCAAATCGGTTGTGAAGGTGGACAGTTCTGGGTAGTCACCGGTTTGCGCTTTATACAAATCAATGGCATCGCGAATCACGACCAGCGATTGTCGTGTTGCGTTGTCACGCGCATTGCCGGCGGTATCAAACATGCGGGGAGCGGCAACGGCGGCTAGGATGCCCAGAATCAGCACCACGACGACCAATTCCACCAACGTAAACCCTTTGCGACACCAACGTCTTGTCTTGAACACTTTGCATTTACCCCTACGGAAGTACGATTAATGCCGAGTGACTGAACATTCCCGGCTTACGTAAAAACATAGGACGCAATTAAGGAATGTCCGGAAAGTCAAGAAAATTATTCTCACGTAATTTTCGGGGGGATTCTCGATTTTGCGGGCTAACCTTGGACAGTTGCGAGACTTCCCTCGTCTCGTTTGTTCACGCGAATCCCGTTGATGTGAGTCCTTCTGATGTCCGAACACCGTGCTCAGCGTTTGCTCGAAACGAGACATCGACAGCGTCCCCAAGAGGTCGCTGAGATCCTGCAAAAACATTTTGGCACCCCCTTTCACCTTGTCACACAACAGGGCTCGGTGCGGCTGAGTGTTTCGTCGCTCCAGACGGATCAAGTTGAACACACTCATCTGTCACTCCCCGAAACGCTGCAAGTCGATGCGTTACTGGCGGCTCAAGAACCCTCGGTGCAGGCGATTTCCGCGGAAAAGGCGGTTTTGGCGGTTCCGCTGGGGAATCGTATCACGCCTTTTGTGTTGTGTGGAATCATTGACGCAAGTGATGCTAATTTGAGCATCCCATTGGCAAACATGGTGGTCGAAAATTGGAAGTGCAAACAAGAGATTGCGTCGCGTGATTCACAGCTCGATCAATACGCTTCACAAGTCACGCGCGATTTCGAAGAACTCAGTTGGTTACGTTCGCTTGCCGAGAGGCCGGAGCTGTGGCATCCACAGAACGATTTGAAAAATATTGCCAGTGTCATCCTGCCTCCGCTGTGCGATGTTTTGTCCGTCGAAGCAATTTTTCTGTTCGTAACGGATACGCAAACAGGTGCGGATACGCTGGCATTCCGTGCTGGCGAAACGGAGGTTCATGACCACACGATGATGCAATTGGTGGGTCAGTTTGCGGATCAAATCGTCGAACAGCCAGTGGTTCGTAATTCCAATAGCCTTCACAGGGGGTGGCAGAACCTCGAGGGAATCCGAAGTTGTGCGTTGGTCCCGATTGCCAACAACGCTCAGCGGTTTGGCTGGTTGGTGATGGTTAACAAATTGGCTCGGCCCGATGCGGACTGCCTCGCTGACCTGTCACCGCAGCTGCGTGAATTCGGCACGTTCGAAGCGGGGTTGCTTCAGTCGGCCGGGCTGAACTTAGCGGCACACGCCAGCAATCTGCAATCGTTCCGCCAGATCGAGGACCTCGTCGTCGGAGTCATTCGAGCGATGATCAATTCGATCGACGCAAAAGATGCCTACACTCGCGGTCATAGCGATCGTGTGGCCGCGATGGGACGAACGCTCGCGGCAAAATTAGGACTCGATCCGCAAGAGCAACACAATGTCTATATGTCGGGGTTGCTACATGACATTGGCAAAATTGGAGTGCCCGATTCGGTACTCGGCAAACCGACTCGGCTAAGCGAAGAAGAGTTTGCGATTGTCCAACGCCATCCTGAAATCGGATATTCGATCCTGAAGCATCTGAAGCAACTCGACTTCGTGCTTCCAGGCGTGCTACACCATCACGAATGCTTTGATGGAAGCGGCTATCCGCATGGGTTGGCTGGCGAAGAGATCCCTTTGATGGGGCGGATCTTGGCGGTTGCCGATGCTTACGACGCGATGACGAGTACGCGGCCCTATCGAAATGGAATGCCCCGAGCGAAAGCCGAAGCCATTCTGCGAGCCGGAGCGGGCGAGCAATGGGACAACCAAATCATCGACGCGTTCATGCAGTGTGCCGATGAGATGTACGGCATCTGTCAGGTCAATCGCCAGCATCCGACGCTGCTGCTCAATGACCGTCCGAGCAACGATCCAGCATGGGACGAAATTGATGTCGCGGTGAACTTGTCGCTCAGCAAGTAGCGTTGTTCTCGATCGATCGAAAGCGTCATTTTTTTCGCCGCAATTTCACGCGGCGATTTCTCGAGCGTCGCTCTATCGACTTGGGGAGCTTCGTTTCGTTTTTCCGTCGATTCTCTTTTCGACGTTCCGGATTATCACGTTTTTCGAGTAGATGGAGGAGTTCCTCGGGAATCTCGGGATCGTTGGGCATCGTTAGATGATCTCCGCGCTAAGAAGCCATTTGGACCCCACGTCACTGGACATCCAAATTAGAAGGGTGGATAGACGTGGGATCCGGTTCGTAATCGACCGGTGGATAACCGTCATTGCCGATTGAGTCTTGGATTATCACCGCTTCGGCTGATTGATCCACGAAACGTCGGTTGTTTGTGCGTGATGATGAACTTTGCGTTGGACGGGAAGAGAACGGTTGGAATTTGCGCCGCGTGTTACTGGGTTCGCTTAGTTCCGGTTCCCAATATCGTCGATCAGTCGGTTGCAATCCATCATGGAACAGGGGCGTCGATGACTGGTCGACCTCTGCGGGATGGATGCTGCGGCATCCAGGAACGTCTGGCAAGATACGTGGCAACAACGCGATAATGATTTCGCTTCGCTCGCGTTGCAGTTCGTGGCGTTGAAACAGCTTGCCCACCAGCCACAAATCACCGAGCCATGGAATCCGACTTTGACCATTGTTGTTGGTTTCTTTGATTAAACCGCCGATCAACATCGCCTCGCCATCGGCCAACATGATCCGTGTTTGTAACTGAGTCGTTTCACTCTCCGGAAGACTGGTGGTGGTATTAATTCGTCCGGTGGAAACCTCGGGGTTGACCTGCATCACAATCTGGCCATCCTCGGTGATGGTGGGGGTCACTTCGAGAATGACACCGACATCGAGAAAATTGACACTCTGCAGCGTGCTTGTCTGGGTCGTGGTGGTGAGCAGATAGCCAATTTGCCCGCCCACCTGGATGCGAGCTTGTTGTCCGTTGAGCACCGCAATCTTAGGCGACGCAAGCGTTTTGGAATCGGTCGTACTTTTGATTGCTTCGATCACCCCGTTAAGGTCGCGGCCTTCGACACTTAATACCCCGGTGGGCTGGGTTCCACCTTTGGTAAAGTTTTTCGCCTCCAACTTGATCGGCGACCCCGCGATGCGGAGCATGTTACTCATGTCGATCCCGTGTCGGTTGTCTTCACCCAGTTCGACTTGCAACACATGGGCTTCGACGATCACTTGACGTGGGGCACGATCCACCTGAGCGATGTATTCTTCGACTCGCCACAGATACATCGGCAAGTCCTCGACCACCAACTGCTCTTGCGTCCGTCGATGGTCGGTGGACATCGATTGATTCAGGAAGACTTGGCCAACAGGCGAGAGCATTCCCTTGACGATTTTTTCTGCGTCCTCGGCTGAGATATAGTCCAACGAGAAGACACGCATTTCGCGTCCTTGCAGGTTCGCTGGGCCTTTGGTTTCGCTGGAGATATTAGAAACGACAATGATGTTGTTTCGCTGAGTCCAGGTCAAACCGTTGGCGGGAAGAATGGAATTCAGGGCGTCCGAAAGCGAAACGTCGGTCAGTTTTACAGTGATCCGCTGGCTGACATCGCCGCTGGTGATCACGTTGAGTCCTTGTTGCTCGGCGATCAAATTCAGCACCGAGTCGACCGTGGCGTCAATGATGTTGATCGAGATTCCATGGTGGATTGCGTCGGAATACAAGGGTTCTTGATTCGTTGTCGGCGCCGCCAATCCGACTCGATCGGAACGCGAATGGGCAGGCGACTGCCAAGCGGTTTGCGCGACAGCCGTCTTTCTTCGCCAATTCGGATCGGGCTTGCTAAGTGGTTGCGATGAACGATCGCCATGTGCCGCAGGTGTCGAGGATTGCAATGATCGCGGGGCGCGAATCTGCTCGGCAAACGTGTCGCAATACGCTGTCGAGGGGCAGCACCCCAACCACGCCAGCAGCAGGATTGCTGCATAACGCCCCGGTCCTCGAGAAACGAAGATGCCGCAGTTTCGATTTTGCAACGACGGCAGTTTCATGGGGGCGTATGGCTTGTCCAAAGTCGGTAATCAGAAGAATCGTTACAGCTTCTATCGGCGCTTCCTGGTTCGCATAATCAGAAAACTCGGGAAAATCGGAACGCCTTTCCTAGCTTAACGAAAAGGTTGCTTGGGCTGATTCGCTAATTGCGGGTTAGAGTTGCTTGGTGAATTGGTAGCAATAGGCTCGTATTTTCAGTTCGGCTAGGCAACTCGATGAAGGCTGCAAAAGAAAAGACAGCATCGCAATTGTCGAGAATGCTAGCAACGCCGGCATCCCCCGCATTGACGCAAAAACAATCGGCGTGCGCCCCGGTTCGTTCGGGGCTTTCGCTGATCGAGATCACGATCGTGTTGGTCATCCTTGGTATCATGACCGCGGCTGCGGCGCCGCGCTGGGCCGATTCGCTACAACGCTACCGTGTCGCGAATACGGCGAACCGAATGGTTGCCGATCTGAAGCGAGCCCAATTGACAGCATTCCGCTCAAGTGCCGCAAAAACTGTCACGTTTGATGTGGATCGCGAGCAATACTCGATCGCGGATGTCCGGCCGCTTGAACGCCCCTCGGGGGACTATCTCGTAAAGCTAAGTGAGCCGCCCTATCAATCGTCTTTGGTTTCGGTATGGGGCCGGACCGGTACTCAGACGCTGACGTTTAACGGGTTTGGGATTCCCAATCGAGGTGGAAACATCATCGTTGGGTCGGGACGTTTGCAAACGACGATCACCGTGGACGCTGTCACGGGAACGGCGGTGATTCAATGAAACGGTCTTGCACCTTACAGTCATATGTCGCAACTGTCGCCAGTGGCGGAGGACCACGTCGCGGCATGCTGCTGATGGAATTAGTCGTCGCGTTGTTGGTGTCGAGCATCATTATTGCCGGGCTTCACGCGAGTCTCGCGATTTCGGTTCGCAGCATCCCTGATTCCGATGGCAGCACCGCATCCGCGCTTCGCGGAACTCGCATTGCCGATCAATTGGCAACGGAACTTGAAACGGCGGTCCACATCACCGAACGTTCGGCGACTACCATCGGATTTACCGTACCGGACCGCGACGGCGATGGTTTTGCCGAGCGAATTCGTTACGCATGGACGGGGACCCCGGGAGGACCGCTGACGCGACAATACAACGGGTCAACGCCGCTAACGATCGCCGATGATGTCGAGCGGTTTAGTTTGACACCCAACTTTCAAAGTGTTGCCGAGACCTATCCGAGCGTGGGGATCGAAGACACCTATGAATCGCTATTGATCGATCGCTCGGCAACCAGCGGGCTTGGTAATAATGAAATCAAATCCGACGACTGGGTGGGGCAACATTACGCAATGACATTGCCTGCGGGAGCCTATACGTGGCGTCCCACGCGTGTGCAGTTCCGAGCGCAGAAGTCTTCCTTCAGTTTCTTTTATCGTACGATTCGTGCTCAGATGCTTCCCGCGTCGATCAATCTCACTCCCTACGGCAGTTCGGATGAACAAGAGACGGTATATGTGCTGCTGAGTAGTTACGAGTGGTACGAGGCCCGATTCGACGAACTGGCCCCGCATGCCTCCGGTGCTGCTCTCTGTTTGGTGTTGGATCGTAATCAATCGAATTCCGGGGTCGATTTACAAAGTACGAGTGACGCGTCTGGATTGCTCAAGTCGTCCAACGGTGGCACGACATGGTCCTACAACAACGGAACATCCTTGGTTTCGCGATTATACGGGAAATTGACTCGTGCCAGCGGAAGCCTTTCTCTGAGCAGCAATTATCTGACGTCGATGGACGTGACGATGCGAATGAAACCCAATACGCCCACATTGAACTGGACAATTGCGTGTTTGAATCATCCCGAGTTACTGTCCAATAAATGGGAAGCCACGTTCGACCAAAATCCAACAACCATGGATGTCAACGGAGATGCCGCAGGCGACTGGATCGTCGGCGACGGTGACACATTTGATGTCGACTCGCTCGTTGATGGAGTTTGGCGGACAAACGGAACTCAGTTGAAGACCACTCCTGATTGCGATTTTGATACGCCAACCGTTGTCGATGTCAAATTCCAGAACACAAGTGTGGGAGGAAACGGAGCGACATTTAAGATCAATCCGTTTCGATCCGGAGCCACCTGCGCTGCGGTGCTCGCTTCATTGACGAAACAATCCGACGGCAGCCAAACGTTGACCTTGGCGACTAAATCGTCCGACGCGAACACACGCACCTTGATCAAGGTGCCGGGGCTACCCAATCAGCCGGTGTACTTGCATTTGATCCTTGATCCAGATGCCTCCAGTGTCAGTGTCAGTATCGACGAGGTCCAGTACGGGACGTACGCATTGTCTCCCTTTAAATCGACCGACGCCAACCGGTCGGCATGTCTTGGTGCCGACGCGAGCGATGCCGAATTCTCGTATGCTCGCGTTCGGGTGATGGAGCCACGGCCATGACCGGGAGGGCACAATCTCGCCGCGAAGACAACGAGCGACGTCACGGTTTTGCACTGCTGGACGCGGTGATTTCTGTGATGCTGGTCGGCATCTTGATGGTCGGGGCATTGCAAACGATCGGTGCGTCCAAGCGACGCGAAGGGGCGACGCTGGATCGGTTGTTGGGACAACAATTGGCGGGCGCGATGATGAACGAGATCCTATTGCAAGCGTACCGCGAGCCCGAAACAGACAAGGAGGCGACGTTTGGAACGGAATCGGGAGAATCAACTGGCGATCGATCGCAGTTTGACGACGTGGATGACTTTCATGATTGGAGTGCATCGCCGCCTCAAGATCGCAGCGGTGGGACGATCCGTGGATTCGATCAATGGTCACGCCATGTTCGCGTTACTTGGGCGGATGCTGAAACGTTAAGCGAAACGACCGCCACCAACACGGGGCTGAAGAAGATTCTTGTGACTGTTTCTCAAAATGGCCACGTCGTCAGTACGTTAGTCGGTTACCGCAGCATCGGATGGGTTCAAACGATCCCCGCCCCGTCCGACGCCACCGGCAATCATGCTCCGGTGGCCGTCGCTACATCCCCCGATCTGAGCCGCGATGTGGGACAGACGGTTGAGTTTGACGGTGATGGGTCGAGCGACCAAGACGGCGACTATTTGTCCTACGTTTGGGACTTTGGCGACGGCAGCAAAGGCAGCGGAATCAGTACCACTCATTTTTATAACACACCTGGAAACTACACCTGCACGCTAACGGTCTACGACGGTCGTGGGGGAACCGCCGCTGCTGCGTTGACCGTGGTGATTGCACCTTGATGCGTCACAAGTGATGTGGGAATCCACACAAACAATATCCTTGATACCGGACTCAATCACGTGAATCTCAGTCGTCGCGACGACCGCCGCCTCTGCCGACCATGCCGCCCGCGCTCACGCGACGGAGCGATCTATGCAGTCGTTCTGTTTTCGTCGCTGATCGTGGCCTCGATCGGATTGGCGTCACTGCAGTTGATGCGTTTGCAGGGTCGTAGTGCCGAGGAGAGTGACGACTTTATTGCCGCACGCGTGTACGCCCGCGCTGCGGTGGATATCGGCATGCTGAGAATTCGAACCGATCCTTTTTGGCGAACCCATTTTGGCAATGGTGATTGGATCACCCAGCAAACGATTGATCGTGGCACCTTTTCGCTGTCCGCGACCGATCCCGTCGATGACGACGTTGCGGTCGGCGATAACCATCCCATCATCCTGACAGGGACGGGCCGCCAAGGGGATGCAATGTTCCAAACCTCGGTGCGTTTAGAAGTCGGTCCGCGAACGGGATCGTGTCTCGAGGTGTCGATGATCAGCGGCGATGATATCGACGTCGACGGTGCCACGCTCTCGAGCGACCAAACGATTTGTGCTAACGAAAAAGTGGACGCGGGCGGCGGTTCGATTGTCAACGCTAACGTCGAGGCGTATGACGACATCAACGGTGCTAGCTACACCAAATCAACTCAACTGCGTTCGACGCGGCGCACCATGCCCGACCCGCTACACACGCTGGACTATTACTTGTCGCATGGGACGACGATTGATTATTCGTCGCTGCGTACCTGGCCCCAACCCGAGATCTTGGTAAACACGACGTTCGAATCGGGCACGCAAAACTGGGGGCCGCTGGGCGACTGTTCGCTGCAACGCAGTTTTACCCAGAAAAAGGATGGGATTTACTCGCTGCGAGTCACCGGACGCGCGGACAATAACGCGGTGGCAGCACAAAATCTATCGCTCTCAAGTCTCCGTAGCGGCGATACCTACGATGTCCTGCTAAACGTGTTTCCTACTGCCAATGCGAAAGTTCAGGCCGTATTGATGCTGGAAACAACCGAATCCAGTACGCTCTCATTTATGACTCCGGTGACAACGCTTGAAATCAACAAGTGGGGCAGCGTGGGCGGCCGTTTTTCTCCGACCTGGACGGGAACACTTACCCAGGCGACGCTGCGGCTTTCAATCGACGTTGCCAACGATTATTTCATGGACACTGTCAGTTTGCGGAATACAACCTACCCGTCGGACTCGTATGTGTTGGACGGATTACTGACGCCAACCAACAATCCTTTTGGCGCAACGACCAACGCCCAAGGGATCTATCTGATCAACTGCGCAGGCAAAGATGTACGGGTGGGTAAATCCAGGATCGTTGGCACGTTGGTGTTTCTTCATCCCGGCCAAGACTCGATCATTCAAGGCCCCTTGGTGTGGGAACCCGCCGAACTGAACTACCCCGCACTACTTACCAACGACGCGCTGCGGATAGGATTATCGTCAGCCGGTTTTAACGAGACGAATGTGGGCGTCAATTTGAATCCGCCCGAGACGCCGTATCCGATGAACGGCGGGACATCCAACACGACGTTCTCTGACACCGACTCGTATCCCTCGGAAATTTCGGGACTGATCTACTCCACAGGCGACTTAAAGTTCTCAGCTGAATCGAAGATTAGTGGGGTGGTTATTGCCCACGAAAAAATCAATATCCAGGCTACATCGCTGAACCTGAATTACGACAGCCGCTATTTAGAAAATCCACCGCCGGGATTCGATGCCGACTCTGTCACGATGAAGGTCGTGCCGGGAACGTGGCAACGTGAGGTGAATTAGTTCGAAGAGGCGAAAATCACGTGCCCCGCGTCGTCACGCTGGACCGCCGACGATAACAGGGTGGGATGTCCCCAGCGGTCGCCGTGGACCGCATGGACTTGGTGGAGCATCTCATCCGCTTCGCGTCGTCTGGACAACGTCTTGATGTATTGTTGGCGTTGTTCGCCGGAACTAAATTC
>NZ_JBFHFD010000151.1:0-15223 GCF_041583735.1 Novipirellula sp. | reverse complement strand
CCCCACCCTTCCTTCTCACCTAAAACCGACGATGCTCACACCTTCACGTCTGGCGTCATACACCGCTAGTTTGCTCGTTTCGCTTTGCCTTGGAATCGTGTCACTTGCTTTTTGCGCAGTGACCGCCGTCGCAAATGAACCGATCGATTTTGCTCACGACATTGTGCCAATCCTGCAACGAAACTGCGTGACCTGTCACGGCGGCCGCGAAGCCGAAGGAAACTTCTCAGTCAATACACGCAGCCTGATGATCGAATCGGGGATGGTCGAACCTGAGGACTCGTCCAATTCGGAATTGATTCGCTTGATCACCTCTGAGGATCCCGACGAACAAATGCCGCCGCCGGATCGGCCTCGCTTGAGCCCCAACGAAACGGCACGGCTCCGCCACTGGATCGATCAAGGGATGCCGTGGGACGATGATTTCACGTTTGCAATTCAAAGCTATGAACCGCCGCTGCGGCCGCGGCGTCCCGAGCTGCCGCCGGTAATCGACGGACGCGTCAATCCGATTGATCGAATTCTCGATGCCTACTTAACCGAGCATGGTTTGCCAACGCCGCCACCGATCGACGACGCGACGTTCTTTCGCCGTGTCCACTTGGACTTGATCGGTCTGTTACCGACGACCGATGCACTGACATCCTTTCAGAACGATTCATCACCCGACAAACGAACTCGTTTGGTGGACGATCTGCTGTCACGCGAAATTGATTACGCCGACCACTGGTTAACGTTCTTCAACGACTTGCTTCGCAATGACTACAGCGGCACCGGATTCATTACCAAAGGACGTCGGCAAATCAGTCGCTGGTTGTACGAATCACTAGTCCAAAACAAACCGTTTGATCAATTGACCCGCGAACTGATTGCCCCAAGTTCGGACGAAAGCCGTGGTTACATCGATGGCATCAAGTGGCGTGGGACGGTTAGCGCAGGGCAGACGCTCGAAATCCAGTTTGCACAATCTGTGTCGCAGTCCTTCCTCGGCATCAATATGAAGTGTGCCTCGTGCCACGACAGTTTTATTGACCGTTGGACACTCAAAGAGGCTTATGGATTGGGAGCGATCTATGCCGAAGCACCTCTGCAATTGCACCGCTGCGACATACCGACCGGGGAAACGCAACAAGCATCTTGGTTGTTTCCTGAACTGGGTCAAATCGATGCCTCGGCACCTCGCGAGGAACGACTGCAGCAACTAGCGCAGCTGTTGACGCATCCAGAAAACGGACGCTTTACACGCACGATCGTTAATCGGCTGTGGTACCGTTTGATGGGACGAGGCATTGTCCAACCGCTAGACGCAATGCAATCGGAACCATGGAACGAAGACCTGCTGGATTACTTGGCCGTTCACTTAGCCGATCATCAATACGATTTAAAAGCGACACTGCGGCTGATCGCGACCTCGGCAGCCTATCAATCGAAAACCGAGATCAGCGAAGACGATTCGGCGATCGGCGACTACATTTATCGCGGCCCACGTGCCCGTCGCATGACCGCCGAACAGTTCTTAGATGCGGTGTGGCAGTTGACAGGCAGCGCTCCGCAAAAGTTTGACGCCCCCATTTCGCGTCATGTCATTTCGCCGGGTGCAATCACCCCAAACACCGCCGATTCGGTGTTATCGAAGGCCAAATGGATTTGGGGAGGCCGCAACGGACACGCCGCTCCCGCGAATCAAGAAATGTGGGTTCGCAAAAAATTTGATTTGCCGAGTGAAGTTTTGCGAAGCGGATCCGTCCTGACCTGCGACAACGAATTCACCCTGTACGTCAATGGAACCAACGCAGGATCGTCCAACGACTGGACCAGCCTGCAATCGATTGAATTAGCAAACTTGCTACGTCAAGGAACCAACGAATTGCTGTTTCAAGTCAAAAACGCGGGCCATACTCCCAACGCCGCAGGTCTGTTTTTTGCAGCAACTTTCATGCTCGAAGATCAAACTCAGCTATCGATCGTCAGCGATCCATCTTGGGAATTCCATCCCGACATCGAAAAGCCCCTTCCTCATCCTAAGAACGCACACCCAGCTGCCCCCGTCGAGGGCTGGAACACGGTTTCGGTGGTGCAACCGGTCAACGTGTGGAGCGATTTGATTGATCGCGAAGCCGCCTCGGCACTCGCAAACGTCACCGGTTCGTCGCGTCACATGCCGATGGTTCGCGCTTCACTGATGAAGAACAACGCGTTGATGCAATCGTTGGGTCGACCGATCCGTGACCAAATCGTTTCCATGCGGCCAAGCAGTCTGACGACTCTCGAAGCCATTGACCTAGCGAATGAACCCTCGCTCGCAGAAGCGTTTGCCACCGGAGCCGAACGATGGAATGACGAGAAGTGGAACTCGACCGACGAGCTTGTCCAGCACTTGTTTCAATCCGCGTTAACTCGCGTCCCAACGAAATCCGAAGCGGTATTATTTCGCGAAACTCTAGGCGAATCCCCGACCACCGAACAACTGCAAGACGCGCTGTGGGCCATTTGCATGCTGCCTGAATTCCTGCTGATTCGTTAACCGCACGCCGCGGCATGGTCATTCCCGCTTCGCACAAAAAAACACGATCCCACCGAACCAACCCCGAGTCACTGTGATGCAATTCCAACACGATCCCGAGCGTCCTGAACCCTTGGTGCGTCGCGATTTTTTGCGGCAGCTTTCCGCGGCCTCGCTTGCTGCCATGGCATCGAGTGCCCCTCGGCAATTCGTCTCGGCAATGGACCACGTAGAACATCCGCAACCGACTGCCGATGCGTGCATCTTGATCTGGTTAGCAGGCGGGATGGCGGCGCCGGACACCTTGGACCCGAAACGTTACCATCCTTTTAAAAAGGGCTTGAAGGTATCCGATATGCTGAGCACGTTCCCGGCGATCGATACCGCCGTGGACAATATCAAAATCTGCAAGGGGCTGGAAAATATCGCGGGAGTGATGGATCGCGCGACGCTGATTCGCTCGCATGTGCAACCGGACCTTGGCAGCATCCTGCATTCACGGCACCAATACCACTGGCACACCGGCTACGTTCCGCCGCAAACGGTTGCCGCGCCCCATATCGGTTCGTGGATGGCCCGTGTGTTGGGGCCGCGTAATGAAGTGATGCCTGCGTTTGTCAATATTGGCCAACGACTCGAAGGGGTGGGTGAGAGCGAAGAACTAAAAGCATTCACCACCGCGGGATTTTTTGGCAGTGAATATGGACCGATGAATTTGCCGTACCCGGATCGCGCGGCGGTATCGGTTCGTCCTCCCAAAGGCATGGATGCTCAGCGGTTTTCCAATCGCAACAAACTGTTTCGACGATTGGTCGACCAAAGCCCGCAGCGAGAATTCATGAGTGATTATCACCAGGAATCGATGCTGCGATCGTTTGACAACGCCTATCGGCTGCTCAGTTCCAAAGAGCGCAAAGCGTTTGACATCTCACTTGAGCCCAGCGACGTTGCCCAAAAGTACAACTCCACTCGCTTTGGCCAAGGCTGCTTGTTGGCCCGCCGATTGATCGAAGCCGGAACGCGATTCGTCGAAGTCACCACGGAATATGTCCCCTTTTTGCATTTTGACACTCACAATGATGGCCACACGACGATGGCCCGTATGCATAGCGAAGTGGATCAACCGATCGCGCAATTAATCCTTGATTTGGAACAACGCAAACTGCTCGACCGAACCCTTGTTATCGTGGCCTCGGAATTTAGCCGCGATGCGTTGATGGAGGGTCAACCCGGATCCAACGCCAACGACCAAGCTCGCGAAAAAGTGGATGCCGTCGCTGAAATGAAACACTATGGACTACACCGGCATTTCACCGCGGGATCAAGCGTGTTGCTGTTTGGCGGTGGTATGAAGTCAGGTTTTCTATACGGAGCCACCGCTCCGGAACGTCCGCTGGTGGCCATCGAAGATCCCGTGTCGATCGAAGATTTGCATGCCACGATCATGACGGCGATGGGGATCAGCCCGCGAACTGGCTTTGATATCGAAGCACGCCCATTCTACGTGACCAAAGATGGAAAAGGGCAAGCAGTTGAAGCACTGTTTGCTTGACTTTGCGTTGCGTGCCCCCCATACTCGGATGCGACCAAATGCTCACTCCGAGGCCATCACGCATGAGATCCTGCGTCCATTTCTTTTCGAACATTGCCGTTCACGCGGCATTCATTTGTTGTGCGGCTCTCTTCCTTTCGTTAAATCCGTGCCGAGCGGATTACACACTCTACACACTTCCCGGCAGCGATCTGTCGATCATGCTCGAGGGCAGTGTGACGTACAATCCCGGCGGAACCGCCACGCACCGACATCCGCGAGGATCGCTTTACTTTAACGCCAAAGACATCCAGGTCCTGAAACTGCCCACGACCGAAGCCGTGTTTGCCAAAAAGCTACGTGAGGCGACGCAAAGCAAGGATGTCGACACGATGCTCGAAACTGGAAAATGGGCGCTGCACAATGGATTGCTTGACGAGTGCAAATCGCTTCTCAGTGCCGCCTGGAAACTGGACTCTAGCCACGCGAAAATCCGCAAACTCGCGGGATTGATGTACTATCTGAATCGACCGGTCACCAACAACTCAACGATCGAAGCCAGTGCTCGCGAATTGGTCGGCGGCAAATCAATGCAGCTGTCCCGCAGCAAACACTTTTTCTTGTTGCATGATGGCGACAACGAGAAGGATCCTCGCACGCGAAAAACGCGTCCGGAAATGCGTTTGGAACTGCTCGAAAAGGTTTACGAATCGTATTTCCTGACGTTTGCTTTTGAGGGTTTGTTCCTGCGTCCACCGACCGATCCGTTGGCCGTTGTGCTGTTTAGCCAACATGCCGATTTCATGCAGATGGAAAAACGGCTGGGAATGGGATTGCGACAAGTCGCAGGGTTCTATCTCCCCAAAGAGAACATTTCGATCTTTTACGATTCGGGCACCACCCCCATGTTTCAACAGCTGCAAAAGTTGAACGAAATGTTTGATGGGATGGAAAAAGACATCCGCCGAAATCGAGTGCAGGGCGGCGGCGAGCTGATCCGGTTCGCCAACACAATCGAACTGCTCATTGACATCGAGCGGGAAAGCGAAGACATCAGCGTCGTATCGCACGAAGCGGTCCATCAATTGGCAGGCAATACCGATCTGTTCCCCAGCGATGGCGTGTTTGTGCGATGGGTTCACGAAGGGCTGGCGTCGTTTTTCGAGTCTTCCAAGATGGCACGCTGGAGCGGTGTGGGGGTCGTCGACCGAGATCGTATTGGGTACTACCGTGTTCTCGAGGGCGATCCCATTCGCGGTGGCATTGAGTTCATTGTCTCTGATCTCGGTTTTACCATCGAAGGCATGCTGGGCAATCAATTGCCGGCCTATGGCCAAGCTTGGGCGCTGACCCATTTCTTGTTTCACGAACGGTTTGATCAGCTGATCAAATTCTATCGCGAGATCCAGAGTATCGACATCGAGGTTACGGACGGCGAATCGCTCAAAGCAAAAGCCGAGAAGTTGGTCAGCACGTTTGACGAGTGCTTCGGCGATCGCACCACGCTGGAACTGGAATGGCGGCGATACATGCGGTCGCTGCGAACCGACATGGAACGATTGGCCGAGGAAATTCGATGAGCGGAACATCATCCGCGACAACCAAACGCACGCGCCCCATTGCGATTGCGATTGCGATTTGCATGATGTCGTGGGTAGCCGGGTTAGGGGACGCGAACGCTCGCAGTGCGTTCGCTCAAGACGCAGTGTACCGACCGGTGGTGGGCGAAAGCTATCTGTACGGAATCGAAGTTCGTGTGGTGGACGTGTCCGGCAGCCGCGGTTCCAAATCGGTCTTGAATCAACGTTGTCGACTGCGGTTCGATGTGATTCAATCGGAAGCTGCCGGCTGGACGGCGACCTATTACAGCGTCCCCTTCTACGGCTCGAAACCCTGGAGCAGATCGTCGCTACAGGACTGGATCGAATCAAAACGCGCGCGACTTTCTCGACCGCCCGAGGAAGACATCGCCGTGCCCCCCGGCTTGCCACCACACGCCGCAGAAATGCACAAGCGGATGCGACTGCGTAGTCGTCTTGCCGATCAAGAATTCATCACCAAAGTCGATCACTATCCGGGACTGTTTCAATTCTGCGAAGGCCAAATCTCGGTTTCGCCCCAGGGCGAAATCACCCAAATCGCAGGGCCAGGAAACATGCCGCTGCTGCTTGGACAGATCGCCAAGGTGCCGTTGATGCGACTTCCTCCGGCAGGTATCGCCGAGCCTTCGTTCAGTTACAAAGACACGTTTGAGTTCAAAGCGAACTTTGGCAACGACGATGTTCGCACGACCGAGGCATCGGTGTTGTCGGTCATCACTCCGGGAAAAGCCAGTGGCGAGGGACTTGTCGCATTTGACCGCGAGTTCGAGCAAGCCGGAGGCACCACGGCGGGAATCAAAATCTTGCTCTCCGGAAGCGGGTTTGGTGAATTTTCAAACGCGTTGTCGATGCCCTATCGCGGCAACAGCGATTTCAAGTTCGAAGGAGCTCCGTATTTTGATGCCCCTGGTCCGTTTTCGGTCCGCGTTGGCTATCACTACCTAGGCGAATGGCGGCAAGCGTTTTTTGACAATGGATTCCTGCCCACCGACGAAGCTTTGTCTGCCGAGGTGTTACCTCGACTCGAATCGCAACATCAATTGGCGATGCAGCGGCAATTGGTCGGCCGGAAGCCGGAACTCGATGCCGAGATGAGACAGCGAGCCGACGTGTCCGCTCCGCCGCCGTACGATTCGTTGCTTCAGCAAACGCTCCGCAAAGTCCTGGCTCGCTTTGCCGAGAGAGAAAAATCAGAGGATGCCGAAGAGGTCAAGCAGGCTCGCGAGGTCACCTCGGCCCTCAAGAGCCTCTCGACTCGCTGGGACACGCTGCGTCATCTGGCAACGCTGATGCCAAGAACCTGGAGCGACGCCAGCGGCAGTTTTAAAGTCGACGCCGTACTGGTCAGTCACGCCGATGGCCGAGTCACGCTGCGACGCAAGGATAACGGGCAAACGATCACGATCCCGCTGAATCGACTGAGCGAAACCGACATCGACTTCGCGACCACCTTCGGCAAACCCGCCGAGCAGTAACACCCCCAAAAGCCACATTCCCCCCAGATCGCCAAAAAGGTGTCCGACACCTTTTTATTTTAGGCCGACACCTTTTAGCCTCATAACGACGAAACGCCACGGCAACCTTTTCGGTGGCTGCCATGGCGTTTTCGCTTCGCTGTGAATCGTGATGCTACGCTTTTCAGCTACGGACCAGCCGCTCGCTTACGCGCTTTTGGTCGTCGGCATCTGGAACAACTTGCGTGATCCGCTGACCACGGTCTCGTCGATCGTGTAGACGCTGCCCGCCTCTTGGCCTGGCAAATCGTACATGATGTCCAACATCACCTCTTCGAGAATGCCTCGAAGCCCGCGAGCTCCGACACCTTTCTCGAGGGCACGTTGAGCGACCATGCGAAGTGCTCCGTCAGTGAATTTCAAGTCACAATTTTCCATTTGGAAAAGTGCTTGATACTGTTTCACCAACGCGTTCTTGGGCTCCTTCATCACTCGCACAAGACCGTCTTCGTCGAGCGGCTGCAAGTAGCTGACCACCGGCAATCGTCCGATCAACTCGGGAATCAAACCGAACTGCAAAATGTCTTCGGTTTGAACGTTGGCGAGCAAGTCCGAATCGGTCATCTCGTTGCGATGTCCTGCACCACCACCGAAACCAAGGGTACGATGTCCCATGCGTTTGCGGATGATGTCTTCGATCCCGACAAACGTTCCACCCACGATGAACAAGATATTACTTGTATCCAATTGGATGTACTGTTGCTCGGGATGCTTGCGTCCGCCTTGCGGTGGGACGTTCGCCACGGTGCCTTCGAGCATTTTCAAGAGGCTCTGCTGAACCCCTTCGCCCGAAACGTCACGTGTGATCGAAACATTCGCACTGGTCTTACCGATCTTGTCGACTTCGTCGATGTATAGAATCCCACGCTGTGCGGCTTCGACGTCGAAATCGGCGGCGTGCAGCAGTTTCAGTAGCAGGTTCTCAACATCTTCACCGACGTAACCGGCTTCGGTTAGCGTGGTGGCATCGCCGATAGCGAAGGGAACATTCAACATGCGGGCAAGCGAACGAGCGAGCAACGTTTTTCCGCTACCGGTCGGTCCGGCCAACAGAATGTTGCTCTTTTCGATTTCGACGTCCGAGTTGCCTTCCCACTCGCTATTGAGGCGTTTGTAGTGATTGTGCACCGCGACCGCGAGTACGCGTTTCGCCGCGCCTTGACCGATCACGTATTGGTCGAGGTGTTCGACAATATCCCTGGGTGCGGGAATGTCGCTAAACAGTGACTTGCTTGGCCCACGTCGACGCTGTTCTTGATCCAGAATCGACTGGCACAGCTCGATGCACTCGCCACAGATGTAAACGTCACCTGGGCCTTCGACGAGCGGTCCCACATCCCGGTAGCTCTTGCGACAGAAAGAACAGAACGCGTTCTTTTTGTTGGTCGAACTTCCACGACGCGAAGTTGGGGTTTCTTTCGAGGTCATACACGGCTCCTGGTTGTGTTGTTGGTCTAATGTGGGCTGAAGTAACGACTAACGCGCGTTTCATGAGCCTGTGCTCTGCGCTCGCCGTAGATCACACCCACGTGAGATCAACAACGCGTCAAACGGTTAGGGCCACGGGCTCGAATGCTTTTGGTGACGTCTTCGCCGACCAGAATGCTACTGAACGTGACGTAAATCTACGTAACGATCCGCAACGTGGCCGAAAAAAACAGACACCCTCAGGCCATCCGTTTCCTCGAAAGACTCGAGCCGATTGTGGTTTGATTCTAATTAAACGAAATATATAGTTTTCCGATTGAACGCCCGCATGGATATGGAAGGGTCATTCGTTCGAAAAGGTTGTCCCAAATTCAAGACTAGACTACCGAGCCAATTCGACAAGCTTCACCCAAGATTGGTTGATGCCTCACGAATGCCCCAGTCGGGAACGCCCCGATTCGAGATTGTTACAAGATCGACAACCACAAAGGGCTGCTTGACTTCGTAACGGGAAAGGAGTCTCGGTCGGATTGTTCAGATCACTCAGGCTTTCGTCCCTTCACCGCCCGCAGGCGTTGAAGGGTCGTTTTGCATTCGGTCTGCTAGTTGACGTTGGGTTGTCGCTTGTATAGTTCGGTATTCTTCTTCGCTAATCTCACCCCGGAGATGCATTTCTTTCAAATTTGCTAGCGTCTCGTACACTGTCTCCCCGTCGTTGGCGTTGTAGTCCCGATAGCTTGACACAAGATAAAATCCGGCGGCAATCAGGATGCATAAGACCAGAACGGAAAGCCCAGCTTGTACGGTCGTGTTGAGAAAAAAATCAGGCATAACCGGTAGCTCCCTAGCCCTTTGTCTCGTTGGCAATTCGTGACTGAGTATTTTGACGAGTTCAGTCAGAGGGATGCGGCCAGTGGCTTGGCTTGGGGACATCCGAATAATAGGAGTGTCCACCAAGGATGGTCCAGCATTTTTCGCAAGAAGCCCCCTGTTTTTCTAGTTTCACACAAAATCGGCCTATGTTCCACGGGCGAGGTGGGGGAAAGTGGGCAGGAAAGAAGGGAGTGAGGAGCTGGGAGTGAGGAGTGGGGAGTGAGGAGTGGGGAGTGAAGGGAGCGTGGGCGGCTTGATGGGATTGTGTGTTGCCGATCGGCGGGGGACACTTTTGGGCGTCATGCCCCGTTTTGCACCAGGATGACATCAATCCAGCCGTTTTCACGCTCGCAATCGGCGATTTGCGAGTCCCGCGGCGGTTCTCGAACACCAATTCCCTATTAAAAACACGCTATTTGAACATGGAACAGTCCTTTCTTGCCTATCTTCGCGGTCGCTGCCGCTCGCTGCCTCAAGTCGCAGTGGGAATTGGTGACGATGCCGCTGTCATTCAGCCTCCCCAAGCCAATTTGATCGCCTGCACCGACCAAATCATTGATGGCGTCGACTTTGATTCGAGTGAACATGCATACGCGGATGCCGGTTACAAGGCGATGGCGATCAATTTGAGCGACATTGCGGCGATGGGAGCGGTACCGAAGTCGGCGCTGGTAACCCTGGCATTACCGAAGCAGAATGCGACGCGAATTGCCGGCGATGTCTATGAAGGGATTTTGCAAGCCGCGACGGAATTCCAGCTCGCGATCGCGGGGGGGGACATCTCGACCTACAACGGGCCATTGAGCGTCAGTATTACGCTGCTCGGAGACATCCCCACCGGAGATCCGTGGCTGCGAAGCGGCGCAAAAGAGAACGACGCGGTGCTGGTCACCGGTTTTGTCGGCGGCAGCATCTTAGGTCGACACTTACGCCCCACCCCCCGCGTCGATCTTGCTCATCGACTGCGGGAAATGGTCGACGTGCACGCTGCGATCGACATCAGCGACGGGTTGTCGCTGGACCTCGATCGTCTGTGTGCCGCCAGCGGGGTGGGTGTCGAGCTGAATATTCCGGCGATCCCGATCCACGACGACGCGATCATGTTGGCCGAAAAAAGTGGCCGCACACCGTTTGAACACGCCTGGAGCGACGGCGAAGACTTTGAATTGATCCTGACCATGAGCCAAGCGGATGCCGACAAGGTGCTGGCGATGGACCACGAGTGCGAGATCACTCAAATCGGCACGATTCTTGGCCGCACCGGACTTTGGAAGCGAGTCGCCGCAAAACTGGTACGGCTCTCTCCCCAAGGTTATATTCATTAGAGCCAGCTCCCCTCCCTTCCCCCCCCTCCCGCCATCACTCCCGCCCTCCGGTGCTTTTCTATGCATGTTTCGTTCAGCCGCCTCGCCGCCCTATTGATCGGAATCGCGTGTTTTGGGGTTCAATCACGGGTTAGTGATGCCAAGGAAGCAGCGGCAAAGGCACATCCCAAACGGAACGTTCTGTTCATCATCTCGGACGACCTCACCTCCACCGCATTATCTTGCTACGGAAACACAGTCTGCCAGACGCCGAACATTGATGCGTTGGCCGCACGAGGGACACGGTTCACGCGAGCATATTGCCAAGGCACTTATTGTGGTCCTTCGCGAGCGTCGTTTATGTCGGGTTACTACCCGCATGCGACCGGAGTGCTGGGGTACAAAAACCCTCGCCCGCAAATTGGCGACCGTGCGATGTGGTCTCAGTACTTTAAGGACCGAGGTTACTACGCCGCCCGGGTGAGCAAGATTTTTCACATGGGCGTGCCTGGCGGAATCGAAAAAGGGGGGAACGAAGCCGATGACGAACGCAGTTGGACCGAACGATTCAATAGTCCAGGCCCCGAATGGAAGGCCGCAGGCGACGGTGAGACATTGGAACGCAATCCTGATGGCAAAAAACCGGTGGTCGGCGGCAACACGTTTGTAGTCGTCGAAGCCGATGGCGACGACGACGTCCACAGCGATGGCAAAACTGCTGCCAAAGCGGTCGAGTTGATTGGGCAACACCGCGACGAACCGTTTTGGTTAGGCGTTGGTTTTGTTCGCCCTCATGTCCCGTTTGTCTCGCCGCGTCCTTACTACGACCCCTTCAAGCCGTTCGACACAATGACGCTGCCGGAAAAAGTCGAGGGCGACTGGGACGACATTCCCAAAGCCGGCATCAATTACAAAACCAGCGTGAACATGCAGATGGATGTTCGTCGTCAAAAGAAAGCGGTCGGCGGTTACTACGCGTCGGTCGCGTTCATGGACGCTCAAGTCGGCAAGGTGCTTGATGCGCTTGATGCCTCGGGACAGCGTGACAATACGATCGTGATCTTCACCAGCGACCATGGTTACCATCTTGGCGAACATGATTTTTGGGCCAAGGTCAGTCTGCGGGACGAGTCGGCTTCGGTTCCGTTGATCATCAGCGTCCCTGGCAAACAACCCGCGGTGTGCGACAGCCTTGTCGAACTGATTGACCTGTATCCAACAACCGCATCGCTTTGCGGGATGCCGGTTCCCAAGCGACTGCAGGGCAAAGACATCTCGGCGATGCTGGACGATCCGAGTGTCACGGTTCGCGATGCCGCCTTCAGCGTCGCTCCGATGCGAAAAGGATTTTTGCTGCGTGAGAACGACTGGGCGTACATTCAGTACAACGAAGATGCCTCGGCGGGGATCGAGTTGTTTGACGTCCGCCGTGATCCGCAGCAATACATTAATTTGGCGGCGGACGAAGCCTACGCTCCGGTTGTCGAAGAATTCAAACGCAAACTTGCCGCCCGGCTCGCCGAAATCCGCAACAACGACTTGTAGTCGAACCAACTACCAGCGCCAACGACGTTGAAACGACTACGTGGCCTTGTAGCGGAAGTCGTCAAGACTTTCGTTCGATTTCCGAATGCCCCCCGAAACTCTTGACGAGTTCCGCTACGGGATGATTTACAGCGCTAGCCCAAACCGCTAACTCAATCCGCTGTCTCCGACGTTGGTGGAGCCTCCTCCGCCCGCAAAAGTCGCGGACAAATGACACACAACGCTCCGCGTGGTGGCTATAATGCCTAGACGGTTTCGCTACCCATTCCCACCTTAACCCAACCCGGACGATGCTTTCGACCCCTCAAACCCGTTCGCTACTCGCGACTGCCGCCGCATTTGTGCTCGCGTATGCCCCTCTTTCCGCCACTGCGGACAACGTTGTCCTGGATGTCCCGGATGCCGTTGCCAAGGCCGAAGCGGAGATGAAACCGTATGCCGAACCGATCGAGCATACTGAATTGGCGATCGAAATGGTTCCGATCAAAGGGGGCACGTTTACAATGGGGACGCCCGAGAGCGAAGCGGATCGCAACGAGGACGAAGGGCCACAGCGAGAAGTCACGGTCGATCCCTTTTGGATGGGCAAATACGAAATCACATGGGACCAATACGATGTCTGGAGCGAGCAGATGGATCAACGGCGTCGTCAGATGTTGTCGATTCCGGCAACGCCGCGAGACGAAATCGTCGATGGAATTTCCAAGCCGACCGAGCCTTACACGGACATGAGTTTCGGGATGGGCAAGGAACGTTATCCCGCGATCAGCATGACTCAGCACGCGGCACGTACGTTTTGTAAATGGTTATCGGCAAAAACAGGTCGTTACTATCGTTTGCCCACCGAGGCGGAATGGGAGTACGCCGCTCGTGCGGGAACTCAAACGGCCTACTCGTTCGGCGATGACCCCGAACAACTTGATGACTACGCGTGGTATTTTGACAACAGCGAAGATGCCTACCACGAGGTCGGTCAAAAGAAACCCAATCCTTGGGGCCTGTATGACATGCACGGCAATGTTGCCGAATGGGTGCTTGATCAATACGTCGCCGACTTCTATTCGCAGAACCCCAAAATCAAAAACCCTTTGGCGATCCCCAGCACGCTGTATCCACGCGTCGTACGCGGTGGCGGCTGGGATGATGACCCCGACATGCTTCGCAGCGGCGTTCGCGAAGGATCCAGTGAAGAGTGGAAAGAGCAGGATCCGCAGCTGCCGCAAAGCATCTGGTATCTGACCGACGCCCAGGGCGTGGGTTTCCGCGTCGTCCGGCCGCTGACCGAGCCTACGGCGGATGAAAAAGCCAACAAATGGGACAAAACCGCTCCTGTGCAATTAGATCCTGAAGAATAGTCATCCACGCTCACCCTCATTCCTTCCTCCCCCTACCTCTGGAACGCTGATATGAATTTAGAGAACAAGTCCCCCGGTTCATCCCGTCGCGAATTTCTGAAGAGCAGTAGCCAAGTGGCTGCCGCGACAACCTTGGTGGCCGCATCGGCTCAGCACGTGCACGCGGCCGAGGACAATACGATCCGTGTCGCCTTGGTTGGCTGTGGAGGCCGTGGTACTGGTGCGGCGTTGAACGCTTTGTCGGTTGAAAACGGACCGATTCAACTGGTGGCCCTTGCGGACGTCTTCGAAAAGAACCTACGCAGCACGCACACCTCGCTATCGAAACACAAGAAGGTCGGCAGCAAAGTCGATGTCCCCGAAGAACGTCAATTTATTGGTTTTGATGGCTACAAAAAGGCGATCGATTGCCTGCGTCCCGGCGACGTGGTGATTTTCGCGACGCCTCCGGGATTCCGCTGGGTGCATTACACCTACGCGATTGAAAAGGGGCTGAACGTGTTTATGGAGAAACCGGTCACGATCGACGCGCCCACCTCGGCGAGAATGTTAGAGATCAACAAAAAGGCATTGGATAAAAACTTGAAGGTCGGCGTCGGATTGATGTGCCGTCACTGCAAAGTTCGCCAAGAGTTGTTTGATCGTATTCAGAATGGTGAAATCGGCGACGTGTCGCTGTTGCGTGCTTACCGCATGGCGGGTCCAACCGCCTCGGCAGCGGTACCGCCCAACACCACTGATCTGAGTGAACTGCAATATCAGATCAAAAATTTCCATGGATTCTTGTGGCTCAGCGGGGGTGCGGTCAGCGATTTCTTGATCCACAACATTGATGAAGCATGTTGGATGAAAAACGATTGGCCCGTTCGCGTCCATTCGGTCGGCGGCCGTCATTATCGCGGCGACATGATTGACCAAAACTTTGATTCCTACGGAATGGAATACACGTTTGCCGATGGCGCCAAGTTGTTGGTCGACGGACGCACGATTGCGGGCTGCAAACAGGAATTCGCCAGTTACGCCCACGGCAGCAAGGGATTGGCTGTGATCTCGTCGGCGTCACACACGCCCGCGAAGAGCCGGATCTACGAGGGGCACAACATGGACAAGAGCAAGTTGCTGTGGGATTGGCCCGAACGCGAAGAGAACCCTTACCAATTGGAATGGAACGATCTGATCGCGGCGATTCGCAACGACACGCCTTATAACGAAGTCGAGCGTGGCGTGATGGCCAGCGCCGTGACATCGATGGGACGCATGGCGGCTCATACGGGTCAAGAGATCACGCTTGAGCAGTTCATGAGCCACGATCATGAGTTCGCTCCCAACATCGCCGACTTGACGCTCGATTCCGCGTCGCCGCTGCAAGCGAACGCCGATGGCCACTACAGCATTCCGATGCCCGGTTTGGTCAAGAAGCAAGAGTATCTATAGGAAAACCGGCAAGCGGTTGATATTTTCTGAGCGGTGGCTTGAGTTCGCCGTTTTTTGGACCAACGCTGTGAAGCATTTTCCCTATAGAGATGGGCTAATTTTGCGTAGCGGAAGTCGTGCGTGACTTTCGTTCGT